>CAZSOG010000557.1:0-4650 GCA_964607555.1 uncultured Pirellulaceae bacterium
CTCCGCCGTGGACGCGCACTTCGTGATCTTCGCGTCCTTCGTGGTAGACTTCTTCTGCCGCCGCGCCCTGGGTGATCAACCGCCTAGTTCGTGCATGGCGCGGCCCGGCGCCACGAAGCCTGGCGAGTCGCTGCCGCGGCCGTTTTTTTTTGCCTGCACGCATTGCCGTACCAAGGCAATGATTTCCGCATCGCCCGCGCCGCCACGGAGCAGGTCGCGTGCATCCCACTCCACATCCGAAAAAAGGCAGTTGCGTACTTGCCCCTCCGCTGAAATGCGCAACCGGTCACATGTCGTGCAGAACGGCTCGGTCACGGGATTGATCAGCCCGATCCGCCCCACGCCATCGGCGAACTCATAGTCGACGGCCGGTTGGCTGGGATTATCGCGTGGCGCTGGGAGCAACGGCCCAAACGCGTTTTCCAGCCGTGCACGTGTCACCGCACCGGACAAGACCTGTTCCGCATCCCACGGTCGCGCGGCGCCGAGCGGCATGAACTCGATGAACCGCAGTTCCAAACCCTCGCGACGCGCGAACCGCCCCAAAGGCACGATTTCCGGCTCGGTGATACCCAACAGCGCGACCGCGTTGATACGCAACTTCTGAAAACCAAGGCTTCGCGCGACACGGATCCCTTCCAGGACACGGTCCAAACCGCGGCGCTGGGCGATGCGTTGGAACGTCGATTCGCTGAGACCGTCCAAGCTGATATTCAGTCGCTGAAGTCCCGCCTCTCTCAGTTCCGCCGCATATTCGGCTAGCCGCAGACCGTTGGTCGTCATGGCAATGTCGGTCACGCCGTCGATTGCGGCCAGCTTGCGGACCAACACGGGCAGGTCGGCACGCAGAAGGGGCTCCCCGCCCGTGATGCGCAAACGCGTGACGCCCAGCGGCACCAAGAGACGGACAAACCGCTCGATCTCCTCGAACGTCAACAGCTCCGCCCGCGGCTTGAATTGTACTCGTTCGTCCGGCATGCAGTAGACGCATCGAATGTTGCATCGATCCGTTACTCCAATCCGCAGGCTCGTATGGACGCGCCCAAATCGATCCGCCAAAGGTTCCACGGTGGTCATCGCTTCAATTTGTTTTCTTCCCTTGGAATCTGTCCCAAAACGCGCCAAAGATGTACGCTGAACGCCCACGTCCGGCCAAGAAGGGGCCCGACGTCCTACCGTGATGGTTTCGGAACCGCTTCTCAATCCATATTTGCTCCCGGATGGACCCACTGGCTGGTTCCATCGGTCCAGTTTTCACGTTTCCAGATCGGAACGACCTGTTTGATGGTATCGATCAGCCAGCGTCCGGCATCGAACGCCGCGGCTCGATGCGGGCTACTGACGGCGATCGCGACACTTGTCTCACCGATGGCAAGGTGACCCAGTCGGTGCACGATCCGGACGCCGATCACATCGGGCCAGCGTTGCCGCACCTGCTGTTCCAAGGCGTTCAATTGGGACTCGGCCATTGCCGTGTAGCATTCATAATCGAGCGATTCGGTCGGCCGCTGCCGAGTCGAAGCGCGGGTGGTACCGAGAAACAAGACGACAGCGCCCGCGTCATTTGATTGCACGCTGGCCAGGACATGCGCGACATCGATCTCGTGGGGCGTCAGTTGGACCATGAACGGTTTCCAGGCATCGGTTCTGAAGTGTAACGGCATGCGGGCCGCGTGAATCATCGGCACATGCCGGTGGTTTTCCGAGCGATAGCCAAGCCACGTAGACGCTCGGCACCGCCGGCGCCGCACGATGTTATCCGCACCGAGCTTCAGGATAGCACAAAAGCGGCCGGAAAAAACCGGGCGTGACGCGCGTCCGCGAGCCAATCGGCTTCGACGCCCCGGTGGAAAACTGGTATACTAGGCGCAGGTGCGATTTCGCCGCCGGCGGTGCGCTGGGCGAACCGTGGGCTCAAACGCCACGCCGACGTTCGTTTCCGACCGGTGCGGCGTCTCGGTTGGCCATGTCCGACACTCCTGAAAATCTATTGGAGAGTTCGTATGCGATATACACCGTGTGCCTTTCTTGTTGTATTGGTGTTTGCGGCCGGTCCGCTCCACGCGCAAACGGCCGCCGACGCGGCGCCGGCCCCGCAGAGCAGCGGTGCCACGGGCTGTCTGAAATGCCATGCCGGCATCGAAGGGATTCGCCAGGAAGGCTCGATGATGTTGGCCCAGATCCTCGAACAAGGCCAAGATCTGGGCGATCCGGCGGGGTGTGTCGTGTGCCACGGCGGGAATCCCGACGGGACGGACAAGAACACGGCACACGGCGGCACGTTTTATCCGGACCCGGGCAGTCCCTGGATTAATCAACAGACGTGTGGCAAGTGCCACAAGGAACATGTCAAGATCCAATGGCAAAGTCTGATGATGACGGAGGCCGGCAAGATTCAGGGAACGGCGTGGGCGTTCGGCGCGTTGACCGGTTATGAACACCGCTGGGGAAATTACGATGTCGCCAACCCGTCGGACAAGACGCAGCGCGTCGGGACGGACGCGTATCGGGCGTACATGGAGCGTCTTGCGAAGATCGAGCCACAGGTATTCGTTCAAAAGCACGAGGCACTCCCCGACGCGCCGAAGAACCTCGACGAATTGCCCAAGGCGCCGCGACAGGCGGTCTTCACCTACCTGCGCAATCAGTGTCTTCGCTGCCACTTCGCCGTGCGCGGCCGCGCGAAACGGGGCGACTTCCGTGGCATGGGATGCTCCGGCTGCCATATTCCCTATAGCAACGAAGGACTCTACGAAGGGGCGGATCCCAGTGTCCCCCACGATCAACCCGGACACTGTCTCGTGCATACGATCCAGGCGAGTCGCGATGCCAAGGTCGTGGTGCATGGTCACCAGTACTCGGGAATCCCCGTTGAAACTTGCACCACCTGTCATAACCGCGGCAAGCGAATCGGGGTTTCCTATCAGGGACTGATGGAAAGCGCTTACACGTCGCCGTTTGGGCATGGCGGCGAGGGCCAGCCCGGCCTGCACACGAAACACTACCTTGCGATGGAGCAAGACGTTCACTACCAAAAGGGAATGCTGTGCCAGGACTGCCACACGACGGTCGACGTGCACGGTGACGGGTTTCTGGCGGCCGCCAATCTCGGCGTCGTCGAGATCGAGTGCAGCGACTGTCACGGTACGCCGGACGCCTACCCCTGGGAATTGCCACTGGGCTACATGGATGAATTCGGCAGCGTCCCGCAACGTGGTCCGGCGCGCGGAACCACCCACAATTTGCTCAAACACACGCTTGCCGGCACGGTTTACCCGAGCCAGGACGGCTATCTGCTAACCGCGCGGGGGAATCCGCTGACCAATGCCGTCCGTGACGGTGACCGCGTGATCGTGCACACGGCCGGCGGCCAGGACATCGAGCTCAAACCACTCAAGACGATCGCCCGTGACAAACAGCTTAGCCTGCGCGGTCAGGTCGCCATGCAGACGGTTACCAACCACATGCGCAAGATGGAGTGTTACACGTGCCATACAGCGTGGGCGCCACAATGCTATGGATGTCACGTGAAAGTGGACTACTCGGGAGGCAAAACCAGCACCGACTGGCTGGCCGGTGGCCGTAAACACATGCGACCCGAGTGTCGCGCGGATCGTGGCGAGATTCAATACGCGCTCATGATCCCGGGACAGGTGACCGAGCAACGGTCGTACATGCGTTACGAAGATCCGCCGATGGGAGTCAATGGCGAAGGTCGCGTCACGCCGATCGCTCCAGGCTGCCAGGTGTCCGTCACGGTCATCGGCGCCGACGGCAAGCCGCTGTTGCTGAATCATATTTTTCGTACGCCGGCCGGCACGGAAGGCGGGGGGAAAGCCGGACAGTTGTCACTCGATATGAGCCCGATCCAGCCGCACACGATGACCAAGAACGCGCGACGCTGCGAATCATGCCATTTGTCCGGCAAGGCGCTCGGCTATGGGATCAACAGCGGCAAGTCGACGCGTCCCTACGACAAACGGGTGTTTGTTGATCTGGAATCCGCCGATGGCCACGTGTTGGCCGAAAAGGCAATCCCGCAAATCGAGTCCATCACGGGCTTAACCGATGATTGGTCGCGGGTCGTGACGGAAGACGGCAAGCAGCTGCAGACCGTCGGCCACCACTTCAAGGGCTCGCGGCCCCTGAACAACGATGAGCGAACCCATATCGCGCGCCAGGGAATCTGCCTGTCATGCCACCAGGAGATTCCTGACCAGTCGCTGGCCGTGAACCTGCTGCACCACATCGCGAAATACACCGGCCAAACCCCAAAATCGGCTCACCAGCACAGCGCATTGGTCCATAAAGTGCTACTGCTGTCCGGGTGGACGCAGGTGGTCGCTGGGCTGGGCGTGCCCCTGTTGATAATCGGCGCCGGGCTGGTCTGGATCCGCCGCCGCCGCAGGCGAAATCACCGCGTTTAGAAACCTTGCGCGCGCAGCCCGCAACTCGGCTGCCCTCCCTCGCCACCGAGACAAGCTCGGTGGCGAGGGAGGGGGTGTGTGAGAGGGACGTGTGAGGATTGCCTTCTGCGTCTCAACGGTTTTCCGCCGAGACAAGCTCGGTGGCGAGGGAGGGGGCGTGTGAGAGGAACGCGTGAGGGATTCCTTCTGCGTCCAAACGGTTTTCCACCGAGACAAGCTCGGT
>CAZSOG010000558.1:0-4647 GCA_964607555.1 uncultured Pirellulaceae bacterium
AAGTCCGCCTTCGGCGGACGAAGGCGGACGAAGCGCCACCCTGGGTGACGCCCCCAAAAAACACATTCCTTACGCCGAAGGCGTTACACAACAAGCACGATCAAACGCCAACGGCCTTCGGCGTACGGCATTGCCGTGGGACGCATATCGAGTCGCAATTCGGCGGACACGCATCGCCCCAGAGATCTCACAAACTTCTGGATCCGCCGCGACTCAACCTTTGCCAACGCGCAACAAACCCGCCACAATCCAGTACCTCCGACTTGCCCGTTTTCCGAGGCTTTTTACACCCTTCTTGGGTTGCGGGCGAAGCCCGCGTTATGTTCTAAGGCCTGCAAGAAGGCGTCGAGGAATGTGATGTTTGCTTCACGCCATCACGCGCGTTCAGCGATTTGCTACCGAGTCGCCCATTGGCGCACCCACGGCAGGACGCGGCAGGGCGGTCTGCGCCATCAAGCGCCAGAGTCGGGCGAGCGTCTGTTCGTGGCGTTTCGACACACGGCGGCGGCCGTAGGCCACGCGCGAGTAGAGATCGGCCAACGTGGTGGCTTCCGCTCCAATATCGGGAAACCGGCCGGCCAATTCCTGGGCGAACTCCAGCGGTGTCTGCTCCGATGCACGGCCGCTGTCCTGTTCGTCGGCCCATGCTTCCAGGGCCGCGAACGTGTAGTGCACGGTTTGCTCCATCGTCCAGCGTTCGGCGGTGCCGCTGACAAACGGGTTGGAAAAACTGGCAAACGTGCGTCCTTGGGGAGCCGATTCTTGCTCGGCCGCCACATCGGCCGATTTTGCTTCCCTTTGCCCACCGAACAGGCTGGCCCAAATTCGGCGCAGGTCGTCCAGCAGCTGCCGTAGCGCCTGCTGGATCGTCTCCCGATACTTCCAGGCCAGAAAAGCAACTAGCGCAAACAGCCCCAAGACGAAGAGCACTTTCAAGATCTTGCCGAAAACACTCGTGGTGGCTGAAAATAGCTTGGAAATACTGCGTGCTGGTGAGGGTCTGGCCGACGCCGGCTGACGGGGCGATGCGGCGTTCGTCTTGGTCTTGGTCTTGCTCGTGGCCGAGGGTTTCTCGACCGCGTTCTGCTTGGAACCGTCCGAGAACATCGATCGACTAGATGATTGGGCACGCTTGGACTGTCCCGAGCGGCCACTGGCGGCCTTGGACGAAGTGCCCGATTGACGTTGTTGTCCAGCGCGACTCGGCGGTTGCCCGGTTGGTTTGTTCTTTGGCCGTGCTTGTGCAGGTGCTTGCCGCGGCGGGGACGGCTGTTTCGAGGCACTCTCGGATTGCTTCCCCATCTGGCCGGACCGCGGTTGTTGTTGCGGTTTCTGTTGTTGCGTTTGGCCGGACCGGTTGGGCGCGTCATGCCGCCGTGCTGAATTCGAACCGTTGTCGGACGCTCGACGAGTCTTATTCTGGCCACCGGCTTTGGTTGGCCTTGTCGGGGACTTGGCCGAAGACGAATTGCGACTCGGCGTCTGCGTTTTGCGGCCCGCCGGCGAGCGCGAGCCGGTTTTGGCGCCGGGACGGGACGGTGCGGGGTTACGTACCGCGGATTTGCCGGATTGCGTGCCGGGCGACGATTTCTGCGTCTCATGCGCCGGTTTTCCGGCCCTCTGCTGGGACTTGGTACCCGGCTGATCGCCGTGTTTGGCCGATTGGCCCGTCGTGCCGCTCTGGGATCGACCGGTGCGTTTGCCGGACTGGTCGGCACTCGCACTCCGACCACTCTTCGACTTCGACGGTGCCGAACCTTTGCGGCCGTGGCGCGCTTCCGCTCCGTGTTCGCCCGTTTTCTGAGTCGTTGTTCGGCCGGTTTGTTGGTCGGACTGAACGCCTTCACCGCCGACCGCGAATCGATTAGGTTTTCGATAGTCGGGCCAATGGATCGAGAAAGGCAGCTGGGAGATGGCGACTGCCGCACCGGGACGCGGCAGCACCACGCACGCGATCAATACCATGGCAATCAGCAGTGCGCCGATGGACAACCACATGCCGGCCATTTCCGTGGGCATTTGCAGGCGGCGCTGCCGCAGATAACGGCGCAAATTGAGGAAGCTGGTCGTCATCAGCAGTCCCAATGAAGAAGCGACGTAGGTACACAGCAAGAAAAACGCCGCACGGCGTCTGGCTGCGTCCGTCGCGGGAATGTAGCGATGCAGAAGGCCAAAAATGGGTAAGGCGACCAGCGCAAAGTAGATCACCCACAACCCGGGCGCATGACGCCGCTGGCGGCGGCGCGCAACCCGCGCGCGCCACCATGCGATCGGGTCCTCGGTCACGCGCGGCGTCCGTGTGTCGTCAGGTGCCGGTCGCGCGTCCGCCGCTATCGATGCGCCATCCGTCGCGGCAACGGTCGGTGCGTCCGTCTCCTCTCCCTCTCCCTCTCCCTCCAATCCCATGACCTGCAGCAGGCCCTCTCCCGACGCATCCTCGGCTTCATCGATCACGGTGCAGTCCCATGTCAGTTTACTCGCACACCACCAGATCAAGAGGATCAAAAGTAACGAGAGGCCACCGATCGGCGTGAATCGCACCGCCGCCAAACCCATGGCGATCGCCAACGGGATCGCGAACAACGCCGCGTATTCCCTGCCGTCCTCGATCGAGATCCGTGTGGTCAGAACCGCCCCCATGACAAACATGGCGAAAATAAAACTCACGCGCAGTGAGTACGGCCCTCGATAACCACCCGCAAGCAGAAAAGCGACGAGACTCCATATCATCACGATGATCAGCGCGGGACTGATCCCGATCACCATGTAGTCGGCCCAGGTTTTATGCAAGCGTCTAGCCATGGACAAGCCCGTGGTGATTCCATCGGTCGTTTTGATCGAGGCGTACTAGCCCGGATTATTCATGAGCGATCTGCTGCGGAGCCGCAATTCGGCCATCTGCCGCGTCAAGTCACTCCTTTATCTTAACAGATATTGCTGACAAACGACGGTGATCGACGCTTCATCCTTCAGGTGGTAGGTTGGGATTCCCACGGCATGGAGGGGGCCCGACGCGCTGGCAAAGTCATATTCATCGTGAATATTCAGGATCACGGCGACGGCGAACCCTTGTCGCCGGAGACTTTGCAACGCGATCACACCACGCGTTGTCGTGCGCGGCAAGACCGCGATCACGGTTGCGTCGCGCGGCATGCGCGGCGTCGTCTCCAAGACCAGTTGGCCCAGGTCCAGCCCATCGGTCAACTCGATGCGCGCGAGCGTTTCGAAAATGCGTCGAATCTGTTCCGGGCCACGACCGGTCGGCACGACCAACGGCTGGAGTCGTTCACTCTGCTCGCGCATGCTCGCGTCACGGCGGGCTTGCCGGCGTGTCTTCGGGTCGTAATCCCACCCTTCGACGCGAATGCGATCCGCCGCATCGCGGCCGTTGGTGACCAGTCCGATTTGCTGGCCCATTTCATAAATGGCGTTGGCGACCGAGGCGGCGGCCGTCACGGCCAGCTCGCTGCGGAACGGTTCGTGGCGCGGCGCATGGCTGTCCCGGTGAAAGTCCAGCAAGAGCGTGGCACCGGCCACCGTGGACGGTTCGTAGGCCTTGCTGTGCAAGACCCCGGTGCGTGCCGTCGCCCGCCAATGGACGCGATTCAGCGGGTCACCCGGCTCGTAACGTCGCACGCCGGCGATGCGCGTTGGATCTTCGTATAGCCGATAGGTCATGCGCACCTCCCCGATTGGCCTGCGCGACGCGATATCAAATCCCTGCAAGGGGATGACGCGCGGGTAGACGAGCAGGAAATGGGGCTCCGTTGCGACGTGGTAGCGGCGATGCAATCCGAACAGGTCCCCGGTTTCGATCACCGTCGGGCCCACCTGGTAATAGCCGCGCCGATTGCATTGCATCTGGTACATCACCCGTTTCGTACCATGGCCGCGCAACATCACCAGTTGCATGCGTTCCCCTTTCAACCGTAGATTGGGTGGTTGATGCACCAGCGCGTGTTGCGGCAGAAGATCCTCGACCAGCAGCCAGGCAACCGGTAATGCCGAGGTATTTTCGAGGACGACGATGACGGCCACGACATCGCCGATTTCGGCGACCAACCGGTTGCATTCGCGCACGGCCACGACGCTGCGAATCCACGTTTGCGCCAGGAATCGGCTCAGAATCATCACGGCCAGCAGCACGTACATGGCATAGGCGAGCAAGCCCAGTTGGAAAACCAGAGCGAAAATCAAGATCAAGACGGCAACTGTATACCAACGCATGCGCGCGTTTTCTCCCCCCAGGCGAACGCCATGATTTGCGAAACGTGCCTGAATCGATCATACTTGACGCGCATGGCGCGAACAACGCCGCTTGGACCGTCGGCGGGAGGGGCGGCTAGCGAGTCGACATCGGACGGTGGCCGCGCCGGGAGCACGGCCCCGAAGCGCGCCGGCAATTGCCGCTGGGTACTCAGGGAGAGAGTCCAGGCCGAGTACCACGGGACAGCGTCGGGAGGAGACCATTGTCCCCCCGTCCGCCGCTACGTAGACCATGACCTTTATTTTTGGGAGGAGTAAGAATGACTACGCAGTCCAGCCACGAGAAAACAGATCAAACCTCACGACGTGCTTTCTTGAAGAACTCGGCGGCCGCCGCCGTGACCGGCATCGGATGGGCGTCCTTGGGCAGGGCGTTGAAGA
>CAZSOG010000559.1:0-4645 GCA_964607555.1 uncultured Pirellulaceae bacterium
ATTGACGCAGTCCGTTCTCCCGCTGGTCGAACTCGCACAGGATATCTCAAAGTGGCGGCGGTAGATTATCTCTTTGCCATAGGATTGCTCGATCATGAAGATGACGGTTTTTTGGTTCACGGTGCTCGTGTTGCTGGCCGGATCCGCCGTGTTGGCCGATCCACCGGCGCGGAACTTTGTGTTCATCCTGGCGGACGACCTTGGTGTGAAAGACCTGAGCGTGCAGGGCAGTTCGTTCTATGCGAGTCCGCACATTGACCGGATCGCCAACGAAGGGATGCGGTTTACCCAGGGTTACGCGAATTGTCAGGTCTGCAGTCCGTCACGGGCGGCGATCATGACCGGTAAGTACACACCGCGGGTCGGCATCACCGACTGGATCGGCGCGGCGGCCGGCACGCAATGGAAGCGGAATACCAAACTGCTGCCGGCCCTCTATGTTCACAACTTGCCACAAAGCGAAACCACGATCGCCGAAGCGTTACACGCGGGCGGGTACCGGACGTTCTTTGCCGGCAAGTGGCACTTGGGTAGTAAAGGGTCATGGCCCACGGACCACGGCTTTGACATCAACGTCGGCGGTTGGGACGCCGGCTCGCCCGCCGGCGGCTATTTTTCTCCTTACAAGAACCCCGTCTTGCCCAACGGACCACCGGGCGAGTCGCTACCGATTCGGTTGGCGCGTGAAACCGCGAAGTTCATCCAACAGAACCACGAGCAGAAGTTCTTTGCCTATCTGGCTTTTTATAGCGTTCATGCGCCGATCCAAACGTCCCCAAAGAAGTGGGCCAAATACCGAGAAAAAGCCGCGGCGAATCCACACGAGGGCGGTCGTTTCATCATCGACCGCACGCTGCCGGTGCGCCAGGTGCAGGATAATCCAATCTACGCCGGGATGATCGAGTCGATGGATCAAGCTGTGGGGATCGTATTGGACAAACTCGATGAACTGGGCTTGGCCAATAATACGGTCGTGCTGTTCACCGGCGATAATGGCGGCGTCTCATCGGGCGACGCATTTTCTACTTGTAATCTGCCGTATCGTGGTGGCAAGGGACGGCAGTGGGAGGGTGGTATTCGCGAGCCTTATTTCATCAAAGTGCCCGGCCTCACGCGCCCCGGCTCGCGTTGTGATGTTCCGGTTATGGGGACCGACTTCTATCCGACGATCCTGGAACTGGCCGGCTTGCCCTTGAAACCCACTCAGCACAAGGACGGCGTGAGTCTGGTACCGCTGATGCGAGGTCAGGCGATCCCCGCACGTGATCTGTTCTGGCACTATCCGCACTATGGGAACCAAGGGGGCGAGCCATCCAGTATCATTCGGTCCGGCGATTGGAAACTGATCCATTATTGGGAGGACGGTCGCGACGAGCTGTACAATCTGGCCGAGGATATCGGCGAGCAACATGATCAGTTGCGGAGCCAACCACGGGTTGCCGCGGCGTTGCGTGAGAAACTGGATCGATGGCTCAATGAGGTCGATGCCAGAATCCCGCCAAGGAATCCGAACTACAGTGCCAAGCGCGCCGAACAGCAACGCAGGAATACACGCTCACGACTGCTCCCAGCGCTGGAAAAACGACATGCGGATTACCTGAAACCCGGCTGGAAACCAAATAAGGACTGGTGGGGCAGCCGGCCCGGTGGCGGCACGATCGACTGAGAACCGGTAAGGAAAATCGTAACTGCTCACGGAGCGGAAGAATGAGAACACTAATCGACGCTAATTCGCGCTAATATCGGAAAACCTCATCTTGATGTGCCTTCGACTTTTCTACGAACTGTCGGATTCATGTTGGAGTGTTGCAGACTTTCCTGGACAGTATCATTAGTATTGATCAGTGGAGATTCGTGTTCCTTGATAGCGGATGTCGTGAACGGTTACAAAAAATCCAAATTGTCAAGATGTACGATGGGCGTCCGCGTCCGTCGAAGCACGGGATGTACGCTCGGTCGAACTCGTATTGTGACCGGCACAAGTCCAGACTATCAATATGTACGCTGACGTCGTATCCAACGGTCTACTATGCCGCCGCCACTTTGAAATGTCCTGTGCTAGTTCGACCAGCGGGAGAACGGACCGCGCCAATTTACTATCCAGTCGGACGAACCTAACCGCCTATAGATTATTACGGGAGGCATCAACCATGCAACGTCGTGAATTCCTGACGGCCGGATCGGCCACTTTGCTGGGCCTGTCCGCAGCCGCACTGCACCAGGCCCACGCGGCCAAGAACGCACCCAAGAAGCCGCGCAAATTGCTCTATTTTACGCGCAGCGTCGAATACGAACACTCGGTGGTCAGTCCCGGCAAGGATGGGATCAGCTTCTCGGGACGCGTCTTGAAGCAGCTGGGCAAGAAAGCCGGGTTCGAGATCCACTCGACGAAAGACGGACGCGTGTTTGATCAAGACCTGGACCAATATGACGCGATTGTCAGTTTTCTGTGTGGCGACATGTTTCAACCGAGTGTCCGAAAAACGCCACCCATGACGGCCGCCGGATTGAAGAACCTGGTCGACACGGTCAACGCGGGCAAGCCGTTCATCGGCTTGCACTCCGCCTGCTACTGGGGCAAGACGACGCACCGGGCGAACAGCCCGTATCTGACGATGGTCGGTGCCGAGTTCGTCCAGCATGGCGCGCAACAAGAGGCAACCATGCGTGTCGTTGCTCCCGATTTTCCCGGAACGTCCAAATTGGGACGGTCGTTCAGAAAGCTCGACGAATGGTACGCGATGAAGGACTTTGCCCGCGACATGCATGTGGTTCTTGTGCAAGAGACCGATGGCATGAAGGGCGCCATGTACCAGCGTCCCCCGTTTCCCGCGACATGGGCACGCATGCACGGCAAAGGCCGTGTCTTCTTCACCTCGATGGGCCATCGTGAAGATGTTTGGACCAGTGTGCCGTTTCAACAGGTTCTGCTCGGTGGGATCGCGTGGGCATTACATGATGTCGACAGCGACTTGAGTCCGAACCTCGAGTTGGTCGCGCCCCACGCCGAGCAACTCAAGAAATAAGAGGCTGTCACAAGACCTGGTTTCCAACATGTACGATGGACATCCACGTCCGTCGAAGAAGCGGATAAACACTCTGCCGAAGCAGTTTTGTTACAGGTTCTAAGTCAGCGGCCCGTTTTGTTACGGCCGATTACTCGGTCGGTTTCCCGGTCCACGGCAAGGTCAGCGGATTCGCACGAGTTTTGAGGGGGAATGAAACCGGCCCGCCGGTCCGTTGCGACGCGAACACGGCAGCGATCATCGCGACGCTGGCGCGGGCTTCGTAGACGTTGGCCTCCGGCATGCGATCTTGTTCGATGGCATCAAGCAGATCGCGACACGCAAGGATGTTGCCGCCGAGCAAACCCTGGTCCGGATAGGGCTCGGGTTTGTCGATTCCGGCGGAGCTGACCGGGCGCCATCGTCCCTTGCCGCGTCCGGGCGACCACGTCGGATCCGCCAACAGATGCACGGCCGGGAGGTATCCGGTCAGCACTTCGAGCACACCCTTTGACCCGAAAATCTGCAGGCCGAACCGCTTCCCGTTCGCGTTGCGATGCGAGCCGAAATAGGCGGTAATGCCATCATCCATCCCGTACATCGCATTGACCGTGTCACCCGCCAACGGCCCGATCCCCTCATTGCCGTCGTGGACATCGGCCGGCGTAATCGGCCGGCCGTCCTGAAGTACGCGTGCGAAGCACCACCGTGGCTCGCCGGCCAGCGTGCCGATCAGGTTCATGATATGACTACCGAGCACCCAGAGGTCTTCGCCACCACCACGGCGGTCCTCCTTGCCACGCCCACGCAGCTCCAGCACACGGCCAATGTGTCCTTCTTCGATCACATCGCGGACGGCTTGTAGCCGGGGGCTATAGCGTGTCTGAAACGAAATCGCCAGTTTCACCTGTTTCGCTTCACACGCGCGCACGATATCGTCCGCTTCTTCCAGCGAACGGCAGAACGGTTTCTCCATGAAAACGTGAATCCCGCGATCGACGGCGGCACGCGCCATCGCATGGTGCTGATCGAGCCATCGTGGACATATACTGACAATATCCAGCTTCATCGTATCGAGCATTTTTCGATAATCCGCGAAGCCGCGTTCGGCTTTCAGCCGTTTTACGGCCTGCGCCAAACCGGCCGGATCCGGATCGGCGACCCCCACGATTTGGCAACCGGGCACCTGCAGCCACGCGCGGCCAATAAAATGCCCGTAGTCCCCGCGCCCCGTGTGCCCGATAACTCCGATACGATATCTTCGTTCCATCAGACGACCCTTTCTTCGGCATGATAGCATGAGATGCGTGTGGGAATCGGATACTTTTCACGCTCCGCTCGATGTGTCCCTTGCGTCGCACGTGGCCTGTTCATCGGCTCCGAGGAAACTAGTATAGCCGATTTTTCGCGCCCATGAATCAGGAGAATGGTCCCGAAACGTGACACGTCACGTCGATCAGGAGTTAGATTAAGATTAAGATTAAGATTGAACTAACCTGCCGCTCATGGCCAACGACCGTGAATGGCTACCTGGATCCAATCGAAGCCCCCCCGCGAGGGCCTGATCCCAAAATGTGGTGGTTCGATCCGGGCTCGACCAAGATGCCGGCGAATCATTGGACAGCGCCACTTTTTTCGCG
>CAZSOG010000560.1:0-4643 GCA_964607555.1 uncultured Pirellulaceae bacterium
CACGCTGAAGATTGCCGGCGCCATCGCCGCCGACACGATCGCGGCAAATGCCGAACAGGTCGACGAAGAAGGCAATACGCTGAATGAGGATGGCACGGTCACGTTGCATCCCAAGGTGCGCGAGAATCTGGACCGGATGGCCCAAGCCGACCTGATGGGATTCACGTTGCCACGCCAATACGGCGGCCTCAATTGCCCCAATCTCGTCTACACGATGGCCACGGAAATCGTATCCCGAGCTGATGCGTCGTTCATGAACATGTTCGGCCTGCAAGGGATCGGCGAGACGGTCAATGCGTTCGCCAGCCAGGAGATCAAGGACCAGGTCCTGCCGCGTTTCGCCGTCGGCGACGTGACCGGGGCCATGGTCCTGACCGAGCCGGACGCGGGCAGCGACCTGCAAGCGGTGCGTCTGCGTGCGCACCAGGACGAGAATGGAAACTGGTACCTGAACGGCGTCAAACGGTTCATTACCAACGGCTGCGGTGAAATCCTGCTGACCCTCGCGCGCAGCGAGCCGGGGATCACCGACGGGCGTGGGCTGAGTCTGTTCATCTCCGAACGTTCGGAGAAAATCAAGGTTCGACACCTGGAACATAAATTGGGAATCCACGGGTCGCCTACCTGTGAACTCGTCTACGAGGATGCGCCCGCACGTCTGGTGGGCGAACGGCAACGGGGCCTGATTACCTACGTCCTGGCCCTGATGAACGGCGCACGCGTGGGGATCGCCGCGCAGTCGCTCGGGATCGCCGAGGCCGCATACCGCCTCGCCCGCACCTACGCCCATACGCGGCATCAGTTCGGTCATTCCATCGAGGAGATCCCGCCGGTCGCCGAGATGATCACCGATATGAAAATCGCCATCGAGGCGGCACGCGCGCTCACGTATGAAACGAGCCGGATTTGCGATCACGAGAATAATGCGCTGCGCCTCGTTGAAACGTGTGCCGATCAACTGGACAAGGACGAACTGAAACCACTCAAGAAGAGACTGCGCACACTCAAGCGACTCAACAGCATGCTGACGCCGATGAGCAAGTACTATGCATCGGAGATGTGCATCGATGTCGCCGACGACGCGGTCCAAGTGCTCGGCGGATCCGGCTACATGAAAGATTATGCCGCCGAGCGTTACCTGCGCGATGCGCGCATCACGACCATCTACGAAGGAACCAGCCAGTTGCAGATCGTCGCCGCCGAACGAGGTGTCACGAGTGGCACGTTCCAGAAGTTCGTTGAAGAATTCGAGAATATCGAGTATGAAGGGGAATTGCTCAGCGCGTTGAAACAGCGTCTGATCGAAGGCAAGGAACAGTTGCTCGAAGCCGTTGATTTCGTCAAGACGCGCCCCACCTCATTCCTTGACCTCTCGGGACGCCGGCTGGTCGACGCCGCCATTGTCGTGATTGTTGGCCATCTGTTCCTGGGCCAGGCGACCAAGAGCGCGCGCAAGGTCCAAGTCGCCCACCGGTTCATTGACAACGGCCTGCCGATGTTGAGGATGCACTGCGAGCGAATCCTGGCAAACGACACCAGCCCGGTCGACCTTTACCAAATGCTGGCCGGCCCCGTACCGGCGGTTGATTAAACCGAATCGAAATGCAAAGCGAGCCACACGCTGGGGACGCGCCGGTCCGTCCACTCAACCCGGTGCCGGCAATGGGCCGGGATGAGAACGCAGTCACCCGGCCGCATCGCGAGCTGCTTGTCTTCTTCTTCGAACATCAACCGTGCGCTACCGGTCAGCAGAACGACCCATTCGTCCCGCGGCTGGTCGTACCATTGGCCCTCCGGAGTCACCTGGCCCGTCGACACGATCCGCTCCAGCGTGAAACGCCCGCCTTCAAGCAACGTATCGATCACTTCGCGATTCGATCGCGCGGTAGGCGGTGAGAATAGATTCTGGGCCCGCACGATTCAACTCCTCGAGTCTATTGGTTCACCCACGTGACATGGTCGCACGTGATGGGGGATAACATCACGCCACGCAATATGATACGTTCATTGATACGATTCAACGGGCGTTGGACCAGATTGCCCAGAATAGAGGAGAAAACGAGCCATGACAATTTCGCGACGATCATTCCTTCAGACATCGGCGGCGACCGCGGTCGCGGCGGTTGGCGGCGGGCAACTGCTGGCCGCCGCGGGCAAGGACTCTTCCACGCAGTGGCATGATGTCACGACCTGGGGCGTCGAGGGACGTGGCTGGCAGGACCAGCCGCGGAAACGCTACTTTGATCGGTTTCCAGCCAAGGCGGAAGGCGTCGTTCCCGGCCCCGTATGGAGCCTCAGCCGGCACTCGGCCGGCATGGCCGTCCTGTTTCGTACGGATGCCAAACAGATCCAAGTCGACTACGAACTGCTTTCCACCTCGCTCGGCATGCCGCACATGCCGCCGACGGGAGTCAGCGGCATCGACCTCTATGGCAAACTGAACGACGGGCCGCCCCGTTGGGTTCAGGTGGTCAAACCAACCAGGCAGCATATGAGCTGCACGGTCGCCAGCGGCCTGGACGGGACCTTGCGCGAGTACACGATGTACCTGCCACTCTATAACGGCGTCAACTCGATGAAGGTTGGCGTGCCGGCCGGTTGCCGATTCGAGCCCGTCGCGCCGCGTGCGAAGCAATCGATTCTGTTCTGGGGCACGTCGATCATGCACGGCGCCTGTGCCTCACGGCCCGGCATGGCGCTGCCGGCGATCCTCGGACGCTGGTTCGATCGCCCGACGATCAACCTCGGCTTCTCCGGCAACGGCCGCATGGACAAACCGGTGGCCGAGCTGATCGCCGAACTGGACCCGGCCGTGTACTGCATCGACTGCCTCCCCAACATGAGCCCCACGATGGTCCGCGAGCGCACGGCGCCGATGGTCGCAATCCTGCGCCAGGCGCACCCCGACACGCCGATCGTCCTGGTTGAAGACCGCGTGAACACGAACTCCGACTTCTTCGCCAGTCGCCGCGCCTACCATCACGACAACCATAAGGCATTACGACATGAGTATGATATACTGACATCTTCGGGAGTCAAAGGTCTGTACTACCTGGAGGGAGACGACCTGCTCGGCCGTGACGGCGAGGCATCGACCGACGGCTCGCACCCGAGTGACCTGGGCTTCATGCGTTACGCGCTGGCGTACGAGAAAGTCCTCCTGCCGCTGCTCGGCCCCAGCCGCAAGGATATCGGGCTACCGTTCTAGCCCGCACGAGTCGATGCGAATAACAAGAATAGCGATCAGAGACTTGCGCCAGGCTTTTTTTTGTTGAAGATGTGAAATGTGGCCACTCCTACTACTTCTGATCTATTGTGCATGCTTGGTTGTCGCGTCGCTTGCCGGTGGTTGGCTGCCGGCAATCATGCGTTTGACGCACACGCGCATGCAGTTGATGTTGAGTCTCGTCGGTGGGCTGATGATCGGTGTCGCGTTGCTCCACCTGCTGCCACACGCGGTGGTCGAGACCGAGTCGCTGGACATGGCGTCTTCCGCGTGCCTGGTCGGCCTGCTGGCAATGTTCTTGACGATTCGTGTCTTCCCCGTCCACCAGCACTGTCCCGGCCATGCCGACACGCGCGCCGTGCACCATGCCGAGCATGGCCACCCGCATCTTGCGGCGTCTGACGAGCGCGACGATGACCACGATGACGATGCGTCGCGTCACCGGTTCAGTTGGATCGGCTTGTTTCTCGGGTTGAGCATTCACACGACAATCGACGGCATCGCGGTGGCCGCCAGTGTTGCGGCCGACGCGAAACATGGTTCGGCCATTGCCCTGCTCGGTGCCGGCACGTTCCTCGCCGTGCTGCTCCATAAACCCCTCGACTCGTTCTCGCTCATGTCGCTGATGGTCGCCGGCAATTGGACCGCCCCGTTGCGTAACGTGGTGAATACGGTCTTCTCGCTGATATGCCCTCTCGGTGCCCTGATTTTCTTTTTCGGCACGCGCGAGGTGAGTCACGGTTCGCATGTCGCGGTCGGTTGCGCGCTCGGCTTCTCCGCCGGCGTGTTTCTGGGCATCGCACTGGCCGATCTGTTGCCGGAGATTCAATTCCACCGCCACGATCGTATCAAACTGACCGCTGCCCTGCTTGCCGGAGTCGCCCTGGCCTACGCGATCGGTCTGTTCGAGCCATCGCACGCACACGACACGCACCACCACGCGGCAGCACCCCAGCTGACGATACACGAACATGGCGGTGGGGAGAGATGAGAGGGAACGCGAAACACGGGGCATCAACCAGTCCACTCAGTCCACAAAGCGCTGAGAGTAAGAAAGATTAAGATTAAGATTAAGATTAAGAGTGAGATTAAGAGTGAGATTAAAAGTGAGAGTGAGTGCGATCAATCTCACGGACGCGGTGCAGCGCATGAAACTCAGATTTCCACGATTCACGCTTCGAAGAATGCTCGTGGCAGTTGGCGTGCTCGCCTGCGCGATCGCGGTCACCGTGCAGTCCCTGCGCGTACACGACGCCGTCCGTCTGGTCGAGTCCACGGGCGGTGATGTCTGGTGCTGTGGACGTCTCTACACGGGCGTTGGTGTTGGCATGGAAACCCGATCTCCCACCGGAACGCTGTGCGATCGAGCGATCATTCTTGGATCCATCACGACCAAGGCCCCGTCAGATCTTTGGCT
>CAZSOG010000561.1:0-4642 GCA_964607555.1 uncultured Pirellulaceae bacterium
TAGCGAGCATTAGCGTCGATTAGTGTTCTTTCTCTTCTGGTCCGTGAACAGTTACCCGGCACTTGAAGCTGGTCTTGTTGAAATGACCATCCCGGACAAGCCCCGTAGTAGCAAACAGAGATACCGTATCACTGAAATGGATCGCAAAACGCTCGCATCAAATTCGGTGACCGACGAGTGACGTGGGAAAAACGCCGAAGACATTCTGTCTGGGCGAATTACTTCCCCTCGTGTTGACGAAAGCCCCGACCGTGTTACAGGACACGCAGGAGCGGGCGCCGTTCGATAAGTTCTGGCAGGGCCTGTCAGCATCCGATCAGCACGCGCTCGAAACGCAAGCCATGCAAGAAGTCGATGTGCTGACTCTTTCGGTACGCGAACGGCTGCAGGGCAAGGGAGGCAAGATGTGGGAGGAGGTGCGTCTTTCAATCCATCTGAGCACAACGCCGTGGAGTTCGGTTACCCGCGAACCGAAGACAGGCGGATCGTGGCGATTCTGATCCTTGCGCACTATGCACTTCCATTGTGCTATCATAACACGAGGCCAGACGGTCCGACGACCCTTTTCAACCCGGGACTCCGAGGAGCAGAGGATTGTGCGCGCTACGCTTGCACGATTCGTCGTGTGGTTAGTTGCGGCGGTGGTGTAGTGCGGAATCATGCGCTCCACCGACTCGAGATGGGTGTTTACTTCTCACATGGTTCGTGAACGACCGCAGTTCTCACAACCTGGAGCGTGTATCATGATCCGACAAGCGATGATCGGCTTGGCGCTGCTTGCGGCCATCTTGACGGCGGCGGGAGTAGCGGACGATGACCTGGCCCGTGGTTTTGCCCGCCCGCCCGCGACGGCTAACGCGTGGTGTTATTGGTGGTGGCTCAACGGCGTGGCAAGCAAGGAAGGGATCACGCGCGACTTCGACCAGATGAAGCGGCAGGGGATCAGCGGGGCTTTACTTTTCGATGCGGGGACGGCGGGACCGCCGGCCCCGCGCGGGCCGCGGTTCCTAAGCCCCGAATGGCGAGTGCTGTTCAAACACGCGATGCGCGAGGCGGATCGGTGTGGGATCGCGTTGGGCGTGAACTTGTGCAGTGGTTGGGACTGCGGTGGGGCATGGGTAACCCCGGAGCACGCCGCGAAGAAAATTGTCGGCACGACGACGGCGGTGAAAGGGCCGGGACACGTACAAGTCGACCTGCCGCGACCGGCGACGGTGGGCGGGTTCTATCGTGACATCGCCGTGCTGGCCTGTCCTTTGCCGAGGAACGCGTCGCCCGAACCGAGACTAACGGCCAGTTCGAGTTACCAGCAGTACGGTCCCGCGTTTGCGCAAGACGGAGCGGACGACACACGCTGGATCTCCAACGGGGACAAGCCCGGCATGGGCCCCACTCCGGAAAAGCCGGAGTATCTTCAGTTCGATTACGACAGAGCCTGGCCGGCGGCGGGGCTATACCTGAAGCCGTACGCCGATTGCGGGCCGAAGGAAATTGAAATCCAGTGCTCGGACGACGGCAAGACGTACCGCGCACTGCAACGGGCCACGGTGCCGTTGAACAAGGGGGCCGTGATCGCGCTGAACGAGGTCCGTGCGGCGCACTTCCGAGTCGTGTTTCTGTCCTCTTATCCTTATCAGGGCCGGGCGAACTGGAACGTGCAGGTCGCGGAGATTGCGTTCTTGACCCGTGCCGAACGGGCGGCGCCGCATCCAGGTCGGAGGGGAGTCTGGGAGCGCGATCACATGCTGGAACTGTCGCAACGTGTCGACGCCGAGGGACGTTTGACCTGGGACGCGCCGGCCGGGACGTGGCGTGTCATGCGCATTGGCTACACGCTGCACGGCAATATGACCAAGTGTGTGGGTTCCGGACCCGGCGGGCCGGAAATCGACACGATGAGCGCGGCGGCCATGGACACTCAATTCGCCGCGACGGGCGCCAAGCTGGTTGCCGACGCCGGCCCCTTGGTGGGTAAGACGCTGCAGTATTTCCACATCGACAGCTGGGAGCTGGGCCAGCCGACGTGGACGCCCAGGATGCGCGCGGAGTTTCAACGCCGGCGGGGCTACGATCCCATCCGGTTCCTGCCGGCACTGCTCGGGGCCACGGTGGATAACGCCCCGATCACGCAGCGGTTCTTGCTCGACTATCGCCGCACGGTTGCGGATCTGGTGGCGGCTAACTATTACGGCCGCCTGCGCGAATTGACGGTCAAGAGTGGGCTACGCGGCACGCATCCCGAGTCGGGCGGGCCGTTCTTCGACCACTGGATTGACGCCCTGCAGTGCGAAGGGATCAACGATATTCCGATGGGTGAGTTCTGGAAACGAAACACCGAACCGAACGGCCCGATTACGTGGCCGCCCGATAAGAATCCAACGATCAAGCAGGCGGCTTCGGCGGCGCATATTTATGGCAAGCCGGTTTGCCAGGCCGAGGCGTTCACGTCGTTCGCGCCGGACTGGACGGCGACTCCCTGGAACATGAAGGACATTGGCGACGAGGCGTTCTGCCACGGCTTGACTCGTTACGTGCTCTGCTTCTGGGTGCACCAGCCACGGCTGGACGCGAAGCCGGGCTACCAATGGGTCCACACTGGCACGCACTTTGATCCGAACATTACCTGGTGGGACATGAGTCACGGGTGGCTCCGTTATGTGGCACGGTGCCAATACCTGCTGCGCCAAGGGCTGTTCGCGGCCGACTTTGCCTATTATCAGGGTGAAGCCATTCCGGGGTTTATTGCCCCACGCGACCTGCAAACGCCGCTGCGCCCGGCGGGCTTCGACTACGATGCATTGAATGCCGAGGTCTTGCTCACACGCGCCGGCGCACGCGACGGCCGGCTCCTCCTGCCCGACGGAATGAGCTACCGCTACCTGGTGCTGCCACACGGCGCGCCATGGGCGGTCTCGCCATCGGTGTTACGAAAGATTCGGCAGCTGATCGAACGAGGTGTAACCGTGATCGGCCCCAGGCCGGCCGCGGCTCCCGGCCTGGCGGGCTATCCCGAATGTGACATGGACGTGAAGAAACTTGCCGACGGCCTGTGGGGATCGGAGGCTGCCCCCTCCGGGATGCGCAAGATCGGCTCGGGACGCGTGATTTGGGGTATGACGCTCGGCGCCGTCGTCCGGATGGATCGGTTGGCTCCGGACGTCGAGTGGCGCGCCGCGCGCCCGCCAGCGAAACTCGATTGGATTCATCGCCACAGCGGTAATCGCGAGATCTACTTCCTTAGCAACCAAGCGGCCGTGCAGGCCACCGCGGAGGTTATTTTTCGCGTCAGCGGCAAACAGCCGGAGTTGTGGGACGCGGTCACGGGCGAGATTCGCGATTTGCCCGATTGGCGCGCGGAAGGCGGACGTACCGTCGTGCCGTTGGCGTTCGCGCCGCGCGCGAGCTACTTCGTGGTCTTCCGCGCGGCGGCCCAGGCGGGCAGCTCGAAGGATGCCAGGAACTTTCCTGAACTGAAACCGTGCGCGGAAATCACCGGGCCTTGGCAGGTGTCGTTCGATCCCAAGTGGGGCGGGCCCGCGTCCGTCGTCTTCAAAAAGCTGGAAGATTGGACCCAGCGACCGGAAGCGGGCATCCGTTACTATTCCGGTACCGCTACCTATCAAAAGACGTTTGATTTGCCCGCGACCGTACACCGTCGGAACGCGCGGCTCTACCTTGATCTAGGGCGTGTCAACGATCTGGCGGCGGTGCGTCTCAACGGCAAGCAGCTTGGCGTGGTCTGGACGGCCCCCTGGCGCATCGAGTTGACCGGCGTGGTGCGGCCGATCGGCAACCGGCTGGAGATCGATGTGGTCAACCGTTGGCCGAACCGACTGATCGGCGATGCCGCGCTGCCGCCGGCGAAGAGGCTGACGGTGACCAACGCCACGGCGTTCAAGAAGGACTCGCCGCTGCTACCCTCCGGCCTGTTGGGGCCAGTGCGGATTCTGGTGTGTGCGCAAGCGGACACACACTTCTAAACCGCTTGTGAACATAAGAGGATGAATCAATCGAGCGAATACCCGTGGCCGGTCAAAATGTGTGTATAATAAGAGGTTGTAATGAGACTGGCAGCGTGGAATAATTCGCCGCTTCCGGGACGGTCCCGGGTGTCCGGCATTCGCATATGAAACCAGATCTTGTAACCGTCTCTCGGACCGTATTTTCGAGGGCCGAACTTACCAGCGCGGCGTGCCCGCCGCGCCCCACGCAGTCGGTACCAGGCAAACGAATGGAACTAGTCGATGATACACCGAATCACTTTGCTCACGGCAGCCGTTCTACTCGTTTTCGCGACCGGATGCCAAGATTCCGCGCCGACTCGGCAGGCAGCCAATGCTGACAAGGCAGCGGAGAGCTCGTCGAGTCGGCGGCCGCCCGCGCCGCCAGCCTTCGCCGCACCTGCCGGGAAGACGTCGGACGCGACTTCCGCGCGCGAACAGAAATCGGCTTCGCCACCGAAGGCCAAGGACGACACGGAAAGTCAGCCCACGCCAAAACCGCACGAGCCGGCGAACAATGCCGGTAAGTCGACTCCCCAAGCGAAACCACCGAGTCCGCCGGATCCGACTTCCCCGCCGCCGGGGCGCCGGTATGCGACCAAGGCTGACAGATTCGGGCCGGGACAACCCGAGGTAAGAAT
>CAZSOG010000562.1:0-4634 GCA_964607555.1 uncultured Pirellulaceae bacterium
CCTGACAAACCGCTTGCGGTGATGTTGGCTGATGTCCCGGCCGTGCGGCGCTATGGCACCGTTTCCAATGCCGCAGCCGCATGCATGACATCCGCCCAGACGCCGATACTCCTGCTACGTCGAATCGAGTCGCCGGATTCGAAAAACGCCATCGCGGAATCGGTAGCACCCGATAATCCATATCTCGGCGCGATGCTGCCGTACACACCACTTCATCACCTGTTGGTCGCCGAGCTTGGCCGACCGGTGATCTGCACGAGCGGTAATCGTTCGGAGGAACCGATGGCGATTCGGACGGAGGATGCGTTGCTCAGCCTGCGCGACATCGCCGACATCGTGTTGACGCACAATCGACCGATCGTACGGCCCGTGGACGATTCCGTTGCACGGATGGACGGTTCGTCATTGCATCTGTTGCGGCGTGCGCGCGGTTACGCGCCGATGCCCATTCGTCTGGCGTGCCGCGTGCCGCGTATTGTGGGTGTCGGGGGCCACCTGAAGAACGCGGTCGCCTTGGCCATGGGCGCCGACGTATTGCTGAGTCCACACATCGGCGATTTGGATAACCTGGCGAGCGTGCAGGTGCATCGCAAAGCCATCGACGATCTCGTTCGATTCTTCGAAGTGACTCCGGAGTTACTGGCGTGTGACCAGCATCCCGACTATCGATCAACCATGCATGCGGAGAAACTCGCGCTGCAATGGAATGTCCCGTTGTTGCGCGTCCAGCACCACCATGCCCACGTACTCTCCGTCATCGCGGAGCGACATCTGGCGGGCCCCGTGCTTGGTTTCGCATGGGATGGAACGGGGTATGGGCTCGACGGCGCGGTTTGGGGAGGCGAGGCGCTGCTGTGTGAAGGAGCTACGTTCGAGCGGATCGCGCGGCTGCGGTATTTTGCCCTGCCCGGCGGGGACATGGCCGCCCGGCAACCGCGGCGGTCCGCGCTGGGCCTGTTGTACGATCTGCTGGGCGCGGCGTGTGACCGCATGGCGGCGACCTGGTTCACGGCGACGGAATTGGCGATGCTCGTGCCCGCCCTGACACGGCCGCGGTTGTTTCCCCAATGCGGCAGCGTCGGCCGCCTGTTCGATGCGGTTGCCGCGCTATGCGGCCTGCCGGCCACGGTCAGTTTCGAGGGGCAGGCGGCCATGGCACTGGAGTTCATCGCGGCGGAGCGGGAGACCGGCACCTATCCGCTCGAGCTCGATGAATCGGGGCCGATCATTATTGACTGGCGGCCGATGATCCGACAGATCCTGACGGATCGGGAACAGGCCGTACCGGTGGAGATCATCGCCGCGCGGTTTCATGAGACCCTGGCCGTGGCCGCACTGCAAGTTGCCCAGCGGGTTGGCTGCCCGCAGATCGCACTGAGCGGCGGCTGTTTCCAAAACGCCAAACTGACCGCATGCGTGCGGCGCCGTCTGTCGGAAGCCGGATTTGACGTGTACACTCAACACCAAGTGCCGCCGGGCGACGGCGGCATCGCGTTGGGGCAAGTTCTTGGTGCCGCGTTGCGGGTCGGGGAGTGACTCATGTGCCTTGGTATTCCCGGTAAAGTGATTTCAATTCAGACCGACACGCCCATGCCGATGGGCAAAGTCGAATTCGGGGGCATCGCAAAAGATATTTGTCTCGCCTACCTGCCGGATGTCCAGGTGGGGGAATATGTGCTGGTACACGTCGGGTTCGCGATCAGCAAGGTGGACGAAGACGAGGCGGCGGAGATCTTTAGATACATCGAGCAGATCGGCGAATTATCGGAACTCGAGCCGGACAGCGAACCGCCCGGGATGGCCACCGAGCGTGCGGAGGACTCGACGTGAAGTACATCGACGAATACCGTGACGCCGAGGCCGCGCGGCGCTGTGCCGACGCGATCCGCCGACTGACGACACGTGGCTGGAACCTGATGGAAATCTGTGGCGGCCAGACGCATGCCATTGTTCGTTTCGGCCTGGATGAAATGCTCCCGGACGAGATCACATTGATTCACGGACCCGGTTGTCCCGTCTGTGTTACTCCCATCGAGATGATTGACAAGGCCGTCGCTATCGCCGCACGGGATGGCGTCATCTTCTGTTCGTACGGCGATATGCTCCGTGTGCCCGGCTCGACAAAAGATCTCTTGACCGTCAAGTCCGAGGGGGGAGACGTGCGCGTCGTTTACTCGCCGATGGACGCCGTCGCGCTGGCCCAGCGATACCCGGAACGTCAGGTCGTTTTTTTCGCGATTGGATTCGAGACCACGGCGCCCGCTAATGTGATGGCGGTCGTGCAGGCGGATCGATTGGGACTGGCTAATTTCTCCGTGCTCGTGTCGCACGTGCTGGTGCCGCCAGCTATCCGCGCCGTGCTCGAGTCGCCACGGAATATCGTGCAGGGGTTTCTCGCCGCCGGCCACGTGTGCGCCGTCATGGGAACCCACGAATATGCGCCACTCGTCCAGCAGTACAAGACGCCCGTCGTCGTCACGGGATTCGAACCACTCGATATCCTGCAAGGCATCTACATGTGCGTGCGGCAACTCGAGGAGGGGCGCACCGAACTCGAAAACCAGTATGCGCGGATCGTGCGCCCGGAAGGGAATCGCGCCGCCCAACAACAGGTCCATGCCGTTCTGCGCACCGTCGATCGGAAATGGCGTGGCATCGGCCAGATCCCCGCTAGCGGATGGGCACTGCGGCCAGAATACGCGCGCTTCGATGCCGACCAGCGTTTCGAAGTTCAAGATGTAACCGCGGAAGAACCGGAAGCATGCATCGCCGGAGAGGTTCTGCAAGGACATAAGAAACCACTCGATTGCCCGGCGTTCGGCCTGCCATGTTCGCCAGACCACCCGCTGGGCGCCCCCATGGTCTCCGCCGAAGGCGCGTGCGCCGCGTATTATCGCTATCGAAGATCGAGAAGAAAATAAGAAAATAGAAATAAGAAATAAGAAATTAGAAATAAGAAATTAAAAATTAGAAATAAGGTAACGGTTCACGGACCAGAAGAAGAAAAAGAACACTAATCGGCGCTAATTCTCGCTAATATCGGAAAACCTCACCTTGAAGTGCCTTCGGCTTTTCTACGACCTGTCGGGTTTACGTTGAGTGTTACAGCCTTTCCAGGGCGGTATCATTAGTGTTGATCAGTGAAGATTAGTGTTCCCTGATAGCAGGTGTCGTGAAGGGCGTACGCCCTTGTGGGTTGTGGGCCTTCCGCATTAGATGATTTCCGTGCCATCTTCCCGATCTTGAGAGTGACGTAATGCGATGAATGGCCGACCCGATCTGACGAATGTGAGTTGTCCGGTGCCGCTGGGCACGCACGATACAGTCCAAATGGCGCACGGTGGCGGTGGCCGCCTGATGCGACAATTGATCGAGGACCTGTTGCTTCCGAGCTTCCGGGTTGACGACGGGACGGGGACGCATCAGCGCCCACCCCATGACAGCGCGGTCCTGCCCATTGCCGGGGAACCACTTGCCCTGACCACCGACTCGTTTGTTGTCAATCCGTTGTTTTTTCCAGGCGGGGATATTGGCAAGCTGGCCGTCTGTGGCACGGTGAACGACCTGGCGATGGCGGGCGCCACGCCGCGGTACTTAACTTGCAGTCTGATTATCGAGGAGGGGTTGCCGCTGGAAGTGCTGCGCCAAGTCATGACGTCCATGCGCCGGACGGCCGACCATGCGGGGGTCCATGTCGTGACGGGTGACACGAAGGTCGTGGATCGTGGCAAGGGGGACGGTCTGTTCGTCAATACGGCCGGAGTGGGGATCGTGAAACCGGGCCTGGACGTCAATCCGGCGCGCGTCGCGCCGGGCGACCGCATCGTACTCAGTGGCGACATCGGTCGACACGGGGTCGCCATCATGTCGGTTCGCGAGAGCCTGGAGTTCGAAGGCGCGCCGGACAGTGACTGCGCGCCGTTGGCGGGCCTGGTTGAATCGATCGCGACACTCGGTCCGGACCTGCACTGCATGCGCGACTTGACGCGCGGAGGATTGGCCGCCGCGCTGATCGAGATTGCCGAGGACGCCAACGTCGGTATTGACTTGGATGAAACGGCAATTGCGGTCGAGCCCCATGTGGCCGGCGCGTGTGAATTGCTGGGCCTGGACCCGCTCTATGTCGCGAACGAAGGCCGCATGATCGCCATCGTCCCCCAGGCAGTCGCCGACCAGACCGTGGCGCGGATGAAGGGTTGTGAAGGCGCCCCGGCACCCGTTGTCATTGGTGAAGTGACCGAATCCCACGCCGGTGACGTCGAGATGTATAATGCGTTTGGTAACCGCCGGCTGCTCGATCTGTTTTCGGGTGAACAAATGCCGCGGATCTGCTAAACCACTCGGTGTTCCGCTTGCTGACACTGTTACAAGACCATTAATCGATATTGCATCACGCGGTACCGCGTGACGAGCTCCAAGAACTACAACAAAGGAGGCCCCAATCGTGAAACGTTTCTTGACATGCGTGTTGACGGTGCTCTGTGTGGGATTGGTCGTGTCGACCGGTGACATCGCGTTCGGTGGCGCGCCAGTGAGATTGATCTTCGACACGGATATTGGTAACGATGTCGACGATGCTCTGGCACTGGGTGTCATTCACGCGCTCCAGACACGAGGCAAGTGTCGGCTCTTGG
>CAZSOG010000563.1:0-4631 GCA_964607555.1 uncultured Pirellulaceae bacterium
CATCTGTCTCGACTTACGACTCCTCGCGACGAACTTCATGAATAATCCGGGTTAGCCGTCGCCGCGCACAATCGCCGGTTCAAACGGGTGCCGATCCAGTAGCCGAAACGGCTCGAAATCGCTTACAATCCAGATCGGGTTCAATTGCTCCCCATGCGGTCGTTCGAGCACTGCCTTTTTTTGTATTTGCCAATGATTCTCGCTACCGGCTCAATGATGTGGATCAGCATTACGTTTGGCGGCTTGTTGGTCGCCGTCGCCGCCGTGCTCATGTGGCTTGCCGCCCCCGATCAACAAGCAGACAACGCCCGTCGGAGAGGTGCCGAAGAAGTGGCGTTTTTCGGTCGGCAATATCGCCGCCGCAAACGCCTGAACTGGTTGATCGCCATCACGGGACTTGCCATTATCACGAGTCCCTTGATCAGGCTTCCGCTCTTACGGCTGGCCTTTTGGGGCGGTGTCGCGTTGGTCGTGCTTTGGATTTTGTTTCTGGCATTACTTGATCTGGTGGCCAGTTATTTGTTTCTCCAATCGCTGCGCACCCGTCAGCAGGCGACGCGCATGGCGATCGAATCACAATACAAACAGCTGCGTGACCAACGGCGTGACGCGGCACCGACTGGCGGGGAAGACGAGGCGGGTGACGATGGTCGGCAACCGCCGCTGGACTGACCGGAATCCGCGGCGGCGGCAGCCAGAGTCCGGCATGGACCCACCGAAAGGGGGGCACCGCTCCAGGGCGACTGGTGGTAGACTAAAGGTTACTCTGGAACGAGGGACCGCACCCACCGAACTCGCATCCCACCTTGAATCGCTTGTTTTCAGGAATTGTTGATTCGCCGGCCGGCGTGGCAGGCGGGCTGACGGGGGCTCAAGATTTCAGAAACATTCGCACTGGTTTGGAACCAATGAACTTGCAAGCCGAACAACCTGTTTCAGTGGACGGCCTTGGCGTTTCGATGGCTGGGTCTGCGAACCGCCGGTTACGCTGGGTCATCGTTGGCATGCTCGTGGTCGCGGTGGTACTTCTGGGCTACGGCCTTCACGCTTTGGTGGGTGGAACATCCAATCTCAAGGCGCCGCTCGTTTATTACACGGTCAAGCGCGCGGACTTACCGATTATTGTCACCGAACGAGGTAACCTGGAGAGCCAGATCACCGAGGAAATCACTTGCGAAGTCGAGGATTTTGGTGATCGGTATGGCAGCAGTGGAACGCAGATCCTATTCATCGTGCCAAACGGCACATCGGTAAAGAAAGGGGATTTGCTGGTCGAGTTGGATTCGGCCCCGTTGAAGGACCGCATCGATATCCAGTACTTGAAGCTGCAGAACGCGGAGGCGGAGAAGATCCAGCAGATATCGAAATACGAAAACCAGATTGCGCAGAACGAAACGGATCTTGCCGAGGCGGAACTGAGTTATAAACTGGCCAAGATGGATCGCGAGATGTACGACAGCGAATCTGGCGGCACATACCAGATCGAGCTACAGGATGTGGAGATGGAGATTCAGAAGGCGCGTGCCGAGCAGCTGATCAACGACACGAACTACAATGCCGTGCTGACCCTTTATCGGCTCGGTTACAAGAGCAAGGGCAACGTGGCACAAACGCGGTTGCAGCGCATTCAATCCGTTTCGAAATTAGTCAGCCAGCTGGCGAATCTAACGCAACTGGCACAGTACACGCATGAAATGCAGAAGCTGAGTCTCGAAGCGAAATACCAGACGGCGATCCGCAACAAGGAGCAGGTGAAGCTGAACAACGAGGCGGAGTTGGCGCAAGCGAAAGCTGCGAAAGAGAGTGCCGAGAAGGAGTACGACAAGGAGAAAGAGCGATATGATCGTTACCAGAGCCAACTGGAGAAGTGCAAAATCTTCGCTCCGCAGGATGGCATGGTCGCGTACGCGATGACGCAGAATCGGGGTGGCCAGAGCACGGTGATCGAAGAGGGCGCGTTGGTGCGCCAGCGGCAGAAGATCTTGACGTTACCGAATCTCTCCAAGATGCAAGTGACGACATCCATCCACGAATCGGTGCTTGATCAAGTCAAGGTCGGGCAGCCGGCCCTGATTCGCGTGGATGCTTTTTCGGACAAGGCCTTCAAGGGCACCGTGAAATCCGTGGCGGTGTTACCGGACCCTGGAAGTTGGTTCAGCTCGGATACCAAGGTCTACAAGACCGTGGTGACGATCGACGAAGAGGTAGCGCAGCTGAAACCGGGCATGACGGCCATTGTCGAGATTCACGTGGAGCGACTGAAAAATACGATTAGCGTGCCAATTCAGGCGATTGTGCAGCGTGCTTCAAACAATTGGTGCTTTGTTCGTGATGGCCGAGGTGTTGCGCGACGCGCCGTCAAACTGGGGAAAACGAATGACAAGTTCGTGCAAATTGTCCAAGGCATCAAGGAAGGCGACGCGGTCGTGTTGAATCCGGCGGTTTTGCTCGAGAACGAAAAGGACGAATCGGCGCCGGATGCAGCCAAGGATGGCAAGTCCGACGCGCACGCCAAGACCGCGGGGGACGGGGCCAGTGGTTTGCCCAACGGGACGCCGGGCACCGGACCGGGCGCGGGCAAGCGTCCGGGCCCCGGGGCCGGTAAGCGCGCCGGTGGCCAGAACCTCAAGGCGCTGGACAAGAACAAGGACGGCAAACTGAGCAAGGAGGAGCTGCCGGAGGCGATGCGCCGCTTTTTCGACACGTTGGATAGCAATCACGACGGCGTGCTGGACGCGGCGGAACAGACGGCGGCCCAACGCGCGGCGACCAAGCGCGCGGCGGCCAAGCGGGGCAAGAAGAAGAGGCCCGGCGCGGGTGGCGCGCCGAGCGGCACGCCGGCCGGCCGGCCGGGCACCTAGGGCGATGCAGCGCGACGCGACCGACGGTTGCGGCGCGCGCGACAGTTGGGGGCGCGCCGCCCCCCGGGATTCGGCGCGAGATCGTTGCCGTGTTTCCGCAGCCGGAGCTTTGCCGGCGACATGATCGACCCTACTGAGATTTTGAGTAACACGCATGTGGCTGGTGACTTTGCAATTGGGTGTTCGCAACTTGATGCTCCACAAGTTGCGCAGTTTCTTGACGATGCTAGGCACGATTCTCGGGGTCGGGTCGGTCATTGCCATGCTCGCAATTGGCGAGGGCTCCAAACGCAAGGCGGTCGAACAGATCCGGCAGCTTGGGGCAACCAACGTGATTATCCGCAGCGTGAAGCCCGAGCCGAGTAACGAGGGCAGTGGCAACAGCAATTCGGCACAGCAATCGACCAGCCGCGTGCTTGAATATGGCCTCAAGTACCGTGATTTTGAGATCTTACGCGACACGATCCCGACGATCGTGCGTGCGTTGCCCATCTCGCTGATCCGGAAGGACGCACAACACGGCACTCGGCGGATTCAAAACGCGCGGATTCTGGGCACGACCCCCCAATATCTCAAAGTCAAGAATCTCGACCTGGCACGCGGCCGGTTCTTAACCGATACGGATCTACGTATCATGGCGAACGTGGCCGTGGTCGGCGCCGGCGCCGCGAAACGGCTATTCGGTTTTGAAGATCCCCTGGAAAAGGACCTGCTGCTGGGCCAGGGTGCCTATCGGGTGATCGGAGTTCTGCGGGAGCAATCCAGTGGCAATGATCAACCCGGCGCGGCTGGACAGGTCAACTTCAATAACGATATCTATATCCCCATCACCTCCGCACGCAGCCGGTTTGGCGAGCTGCAGATGATAGTGCGGTCGGGCTCGATGGACTTTGTGCGCACGCAACTGGCCGAGATCACATTGACCGTGAAGGATGAGAATCAGGTCAGTCAAACGGCTGCGATGGCGCGCAGTTTGCTCGAGAAGAGCCATACGCGCGGTAACGATTATGAGATCCAGGTACCGTTGGAATTACTTCGTCAAGCCGAGTCGGAAAAACGCATCTGGAATCTCGTGCTCGGTTCGATCGCGGGTATCGCATTGCTGGTGGGTGGCATCGGGATCATGAACATCATGCTGGCCACGGTGACCGAGCGCACGCGGGAAATCGGGATCCGGCGTGCATTGGGGGCACGGCGCTGGGACATCACGGCCCAATTCCTCGTGGAAACCACCGTTCTTTCCTCGACCGGCGGGGTGCTCGGCATTGCCGTCGGGATCATTATTCCGATCGTCGTAACGTCCGCGTCCGACATCGAGACGGCGATCAGTGGGTGGGCCATTCTGCTGGCATTTGGCATTTCGGTCGCGACTGGTATCATGTTCGGCATGTATCCGGCACGCCGTGCCGCCCTGATGGACCCGATAGAAGCACTACGCCACGAGTAACGAGCTGCTGCCGATGCAACATTTCATCACGCCGGTCTGCCTGATCCTTTGCTTGGCCCTGCTCGTCACCGGGTTCGCGTTGCTGGCGATCGACGCGCCGCAAGTGGACATGCGTCTGCATCGCGCGCGGCTTTCCGGCGACACGACGTACCGCGACATGCTCGAGGCGGACCTCGAGAAACGAATCTGGATGCGTCGGGCGTTGATCGGCGGCCTGTTCCTCGCGGCGGCGGCCCTGGGTGTGGCGGCATTCTACGCAACTTCCGGTGCGCGCCCTTACAATCATCGGGTCGAACCGTAATTCCCCCCCCCCCCCCGACACC
>CAZSOG010000564.1:0-4628 GCA_964607555.1 uncultured Pirellulaceae bacterium
ATCTGTGCAGCCAGGCCGGGTGCACCTTGCCGTTATTAACCAGTCAGGACAGCGACTTACTGTCCTTTGATTGGTATCCGCCCAAGCAGCTGCCCCCCCAGTGCAGTTTTCTGAAGACCCGGCGCGGGTGGGTTGTCACCGCATCGGGCGGCGTTCAAATCAATGCGTTTCAGGTCGTCAGTAACGTTGCGGAAGATAACGCCATCCGCGACCTGCACGATCGGGCCGCCAACAGCTCCACGACCTCCTGGTGGTGGAACTGACGGTTTCCAGGCGGCTCACGACATCTTGGCCACATCTGCTGGTGACGCGGCGCGTGGTGGGCGGCGCGGCGTTTGGCGATAGCCACCCGGTTCAACCGGGTGGCTTCATCATCCAGCCGATGAAGTACAAAATGCCCAGGACAAACAGCAGCGGCCCGATGACCACGACAAGACGTGGGCGCAGAATGACGACAATTCCACAGACGCTCAGCAAACCCAGCATCCAGGGAGATGACTTTCCGGTAAGCTGCAGCAGCTGGGGAAACGCCAGCCAGATGGCACCCAGGACCATGCCAATCCGCAGGCAGATGCTCAGCAGCATGCTGGTCTTATCGTCCCCCACGCCATAGACGATCAGGCCGGTAACGCCGGTCGCCAGAAGCAACAGAGCCACGATTCCAACTGCATGACGCCGCATGGGCCGATTTCACGAAGGTGCAAGGGGTTAGATTCGGTCAAGTGTGTCAATCCAGCGCACCAGTTTAGTCAACTCGGCCGCGTTCAGATAGCGGCTCGGACCACTCAGCGTTTCGCGCACCACGTTGAAAGCGAGTTTCTCCAGGTGCTGCAAACCGGCTTGTATCCGCGCGGTCCCCGGAGATTTTTCGAAGCTGATCGAGTAGATTGTCAACGGCTGATTGGGGTCTGCCGTGGGGGCGGCCACGCGGCTGGGTAAGGAAGTGTCGACCACTGCCACGCCACGTGTCACGTCACGGTGAGCAAAAGCGACCAGATAGGCCATCGCGCCCCCGACTTGATATCCGTGCAACGCAACGCGTGCCGGATCGATCGAATAATGTTGCCGTACGTCGTCGATCGCCTTACGCACGAAGTCCACCTCCAAAACCGACCAGCGTTTGGCATCCCGCGCTTGGGGAACGAGGAGAATCAGATCGTTCTTCGCGCAGCGCGTTTGCCATTGTTCGACAAACGCTTTTTGATCAAACGGACCGGGCGTGGGCAACCAGACCAGCAGGCTGTAGCGCAGGCGTGGATCATAGTTATCGGGCACATAAGCGATACACTTGTTTGATTCTTCTGGGATCTTGATCTCAACAACGCCCGTTGCCGATGGGGCGGCCGCGGCCGCTGGCAGCGCGGCGTGCGCCGCGGGCAATTTGTCCGGGATCCGCGCCGGCTCCTTACCAAGTGTGGTGTGCACGGACTGAGGCGTCTCACCGCGTATGAACCGAACCTCCACGGCATCGCCCGGGTTGAGGGCGGCGATTTTTTGGCGCAGTGTTTCGGCATCCGAAATCGCGTCCTTGCCAACCGCGACGATTCGATCCCGCGCCCGCAACGCGGCGGCTGCCGCCGGGCTGTCCGGGAAAACAAAACGAATACCAACACCCTTTCCCGGGTCCACGCTGTCGCGCATCGGCAGAACGCCCAAGAAGGGTCGCACGTAGGGCTCGACTTCGGCGGCAAGTTGCACCGCTACTTCAAGCCGCTTCTTCTCCTTCCCGCGCACGACCACGACGCGTACCGTATCGCCCGCGATGTGCGGCCCCAGCGCGTGTCGCAACTGGGCTTGGCGTTGGATTATGACACCGTCGACTGCAACGATCGTGTCGCCGGGACGCAACCCCGCCTTACGGGCCGGGGATTTTGGTGGGCAGGCGGCGATCGTCGCCGGCAATGCGTAGATATCGGTCCCTTTCAGGGCGATTCCCATGATCCCCGGCTTCAGCTCCTTGCCTTTCTTGAGCAGATCGAGATGCGCGAGGATATCGCTCATCGGGACCGCGAAACCAATCCCCGAGTCGTACCATTCCGTTCCCGCCACCGCGCTCTGTTGGGTGGGGGATAAGGGCACGAGCACACCGATGATGCGTCCCTGAATGTCGATCAAGGGCCCGCCGTAGTTAGCGTAGGAAACCTTTGCGTCGGTTTGGACGGCTTTCCCCCAGATGCGATTCAACGCACTGAGTATGCCGACCGACACATTGGGCGCCTTGTCCGACAATGACCGGCCGACGGCGATCGCCCATTGGCCAACCGCAAGGGCGGAACGTGGCACGGCCACACCGACCGGGAGCGGTTGTTTCGGCTCGACCTTCAGCAGGACCAGCATCCGCGTCCGATCGCGCGCGATGATTTTGGCGGGCAACCGGGTGCCGTCGTGCAGCGTCACCAATACGGACGTGGGTTCTTGGATAAATGCGTAGGCGCTGGAAATGATCCAACCATCGGGCGCGACGATCACTCCGGTCGATGCCCCGGTCGCGACCACGGCCCGGCCCACTTTTTCCAATCCACCGACCGTCTGGATACGAACAACGGATGGCGCCACATGGGCCACGGCACGCTGGATCGCCTGTTGTTCCAGTTCATCCAGGTCGGTCTGGGCCTGTCCCGGCATGCCGGCACCGAGTACCAGGGTCACGATGATCGGCGCGCATAATTGCTGCATTCGGCTCATGGTTCAACTTCCACGTCTTTAAGTTCCAGATTGCGTTGGACCGTCAGGCGCACGGGATCGATATGGTCGATATATTCGAGTTCATTGGTCACGTCGTCGCAGGAAGCAACCATGTGCCCATTGACAAACAGGATCAGGTCGTCGCGGCGCAGTCCGGCCGCGGCGGCAGGCGTCCCCGGACGCACGTCATCCACGTAGGGAGGTGTTTTCGGCAACACATTCGGAACCAGCACGACGCCCAACGCGCGGAGCGAGTGTGGATTGGCCGGTTTCTTCGTCGCCGCATCCGCGCGGCGCGGCGGATTGCGGCCCGCCATCATGTCATGCACGGACTGGGCTAATTCAGAGATTGGAATCGCGTAGTTGAGCCATGAATTGGTCAACGAGCTGCGCAGCTCCTTGCCCAACAAGCCGGCCAAGTGCCCGCGTCGATCGGTCAACGCGCCGCCCGCGGCACCCGGGTTATTGACCATCGCATCCAGAATGTAAGCCGGGCCACGATAGAGTGTCGAGAACGCACCGCGGCGCGCCTGCAACTGGGTTACCGCGGCAATCGTGCCATGCTGCACACTGACGGGCTCGTTCCCGCTGGCAATTCCAAACAGGTTACTCAAAGCCAGAACGCGGCTCCCGGGCGTCAAGGAGACTGTCTGATCCAGGCCGAAAAATGGCAAGCCGGTTGCTTCGATCTTCAGCAGTGCAATCTCCAGACGGGGGTCGTGATTCACCAACTTTGCCTGAAATCGCTGACCGTCATCCAGAACGACAATGATGTAGTCGTCGGCATCGAGCACGTAGCTCCAGACGGTCAGGATATGTCCTTCGCTGGACACCAGAAAGCCGCTCTGATACGATTCCAAGCCACGCAATCCACCGGAACCGTAGATCTTCACCATTTTGGACTGTGCCGCCGCGATCACCGCGGCCAGCGAATCAGAGGCTTGGCACGCATGCGGCACGCAGCGCCAAGCAATACCCGCCAGGACCAGCAGCGTCAGGACACGTCGCAACATCGAATACCGCGTAACCCAAGAAATCGAATCGGTCATTGTTTGCTGTCGCCGTCCTTCTTCAAGGTAATGGTGTCGACATTCAGCCGCATCACCACGTCATTGCCAAAACGTACCTCGATCCGGTGCGGCCACGGGCGCTGGAGAGTGGATCGGTAGTCACTGAAATAGACCTCGCACGGATCGACGTTCGTGTCGGGGTACATTTCGAGCCCCGCCAAGGCGTGCGTTTTTCGATCGAAGTAAAACCTGGCCTCGACCACGGCGTGCGTGCCAACCAGGACATCATGGAGTTCGTCGTGATCGACCAGCGGCGCGGTCCCCAAGTAATACACGTCGCCAAACTTCGCCGGGCCGAGTTGGAGAAATTGTTGCCAAACGTGCAGTGCCGGTAACAATCCGCCCGTGCCGGGAGGTACCAGTTGCTGATCCAAATCGCGACTCAAGTCCACGCGATCGCGCCGCGCGGGCAATTGCGCGATCACTTCCCGCGTGCCCAGTTCGATTTGAAACGGTCCGCCACCTTCCAGCGCGCCGCTCAGGATCCACCGGCTTGGGGTCGTATCGAAGTTCCCCGCGCGTCCAAACGCGTCCCACACACGCTGCTGATTCAGCTTATTGAAAAAGTAGTTCGCGTACCCGGTCCGCTTCTCGATCATTTTCGCGATGTGCGCCGGCGGCGGTTTCGGCTGGCCGGCACCCGGGTGCGGGACGGGACGCGGGCGTTTTGCCGGCGCGTTCTTTTTGGGGGCCGGACCCGATGGCTTCGGTTGCTTGCCTGGAATCGGTTTGGGACGGCCGGGCCGGGCCGGTGGCTTGGCCTGTAGTTTCTTGATCAGCTCGTCGCCTGCATGGACCCCGGTCAGGCGTACCAATACGTCGGATCGTTCTCCCCCCCGCACGAAACTCAACGGCACGCGCCAACCCTTGGGA
>CAZSOG010000565.1:0-4625 GCA_964607555.1 uncultured Pirellulaceae bacterium
CGTTCTCCCGTTGGTCGAACTCGCACAGGACATTTCAAAGGGGCGGCAGCATAATTCGCTCCGCTCCGGCCATCCACTACAATACGAGCGCCGCCGACGATTTGCTCGGTCGCAGCGGACCCAGAGGGAGGATCACGTGACCGCGGAACCCCAGCACGCGTCAGACCAGGCCCCGCACCCCATCTCGGCAAAGCGTATGGCGCTCGAAATGCTTCTGATCGTCGGGTTGTTTTTTTTATACTCGGGGGGCCCGACTCCGGGAGTCAACGAGGCCCATTATCTGGCGAAGGCCAAGCACTATTGGAACCCGACCTGGTGTGCGGGCGATGTCTTCCTGGGCTCGGCCGACGCGCACGCGGTCTTCTACTGGACCATCGGCTGGCTCACACGCGTCATGCCGCTGGCCGCCGTGGCATGGACCGGCCGAATTGCGGGTTGGGTCCTGTTGGCGTGGTCCTGGCAACGGCTGAGCTGGACACTGGTGCCACGGCGCTACGTGAGCATACTGACCGCGGCGTGGTTCATCATGCTCGTGGACCGGTTCAACTTGGCGGGCGAATGGGCCGTTGGTGGGGTGGAGGCGAAGGTATTCGCGTACGTTTTCTTACTGTGCGGATTGCGCGATCTGGTGTTGGAGCGATGGCGCGCGGTCTGGTTGTGGCTGGGCGCGGCGGCGGCGTTTCATGTCCTGATCGGGGGCTGGGCGGTCATTGCCGCGGGCTTCGCCTGGCTGCGCGCGGCCCGGCGGCCGCCGCTTCGGGTCATCGTTCCGCCTCTGATTGGCGGCTTCGTGCTAGCGCTCCCCGGCCTGCTTCCCGCCGCCTGGCTGACGCTGGGTGCCGACCCGAAAACCGTGCAGGCGGCCAATCAGATCTACGTGTTTCAACGGCTCTCCCACCACCTGGTATTTCATCAATTCTCACCAGCTCACATCCTGTATTTCACGGTACTGCTGCTCGGTTGGTTCGGGCTTTCACGGCATCTGGCCGGGCAAACGCAGTGGCAGAGACTGAACCTTTTCGCCGTCGGCGCTCTCATGATTACGGCGGCCGGGGTAGCGTTCGACTTGGCGCTATGGTCCCATCCGGCGGCGGCGGCGGCCGTGTTGCGCTACTATTGGTTTCGTCTGGCGGATGTCACGATCCCGCTGGCGACCGCACTCGCGGTGCCGTTGGCGCTACAAACGCTCAAGGACGAAGAAAAGGACGAAACGCCAGGGCCCAAGATCAACAAACCGGGCAAGGGAAACGACTCTGTGACGGTGTCTCGGCGCATGGCCCGACCCGCCGCAAGTGCACGGTCCGCACGCGACGGTGAGACCCGCCTGGCACGCAGCGCCTGGGTGCTGGCAATCCTGATTCCGGGCATTTTCGTTGTCGATCGATACTGGGACCAGCAGCGTGATTTTCGCCCGGCGGCCGAGCGGCAATCGCGACCGGACACGCGCATCGGGCCATCGCGCGCCGCGCGCCAATGGCGGGCGTGGTGCGATTTGGGACGCTGGATCCAGAAAAACACGCCGGCCGACACACGTTTCCTCACGCCACGCAATCAGCAGACGTTCAAGTGGTACGCACAACGAAGTGAAGTTGCATCCTGGAAGGATATTCCTCAAGACGCGGAAGGGATCGTTCAGTGGTGGCGGACGCTCGAAACCGTTTACCCGGCACGGGTCGCTCGCCAGGGATTAGGAGCCTGGTCCGATCAGCAGCTCGTTGCGCTGGCACACCAGTATCATGCCGCGTACATCGTTGTTGACCGGGCGCGCAGCCGGCGCGCCATCGGCCTGCCGCGCGTCTACCCGGGCCCGCACGTGCGTGCCCCGTGGTTCGCAATCTACCAAGTGCAACCTTGATGCGGACGCGGGTCAGGGGCGTGCGCACCGGCGCGCCCGAATTGGCCGGACGACGACGCGGTGTCTTACGACCTGCCAACCGTGCGTGCGACCGGTTGGAGTTCGTCGAAACTTGACTATACTGGACCGATGTTCTGGGAGGCAAGTACAAAACGGTGCGTCGACCGTTCACTCGCTTCGTCGACGGACGTGGACGTCCATCGCACATGCTTGAATCGGCGTTTGGGGACAAGTTTTTATTTCGGACACGGGTCCAGAATGGCCCCGTTTTCTTCGATGTGAGGCAATAGAAAACCATGGTACGCGTTGCCATCTTGGGAGCCACCGGATATACGGCGTTGGAGCTGATCAAGATCCTCCTGCGACACGACCGAGTGGAAATCACGGCATTGACCAGCCGCCAGGAAGGGAGTCCACCGATCGCGGCGGTACACCCACAGCTGGGCGGCCGCCTGGACCTGTGTCTGGAAAATCTCGGACCGATTCAAGTGGCCGCGCGGGCCGACTGTATCTTCAGCTGTCTGCCGCACGGGGCGTCGGCGGCCGTCGTTGCGCAACTGCGCGAGGCCGGCCGGCGCGTTATCGACTTCAGTGCCGACTATCGGTTGACCGACGCGGATGTCTACGCTGAATGGTATGGCCAGAAACATGCGGATCCGGCCAACCTCGCCACGGCCGTGTACGGACTTCCGGAACTCTTCCGTGCGCGGATTCCAGACGCCCAGCTGATCGCCAATCCGGGCTGCTATCCGACGTCGGCCATATTGGCGCTCGCCCCGCTACTCAAGCTCGGCTTGATCCAACCGGATGGGATCATCATCGATTCGAAGAGCGGCATCAGCGGCGCGGGACGCACCCCGAAACTCATGACGCATTACCCCGAGTGCAACGAGAGCATCTCGGCGTACAACGTCGGCCGGCACCGGCACACGCCGGAGATCGACCAGATTCTCACGACCGCCGGAGGGCATCCGGTAGAGTCCGTTTTCACGCCTCATCTGGTGCCAATGGATCGCGGGATCCTGACGACGGCCTATGCCGTCCCAGCCGGCAAGCCGTCGGAGAATTACCTGGTGTCTCAACTGCGCGAGTTCTACGCGGATTCGCCGTTCGTTCGCGTGGTGGAGCATCTTCCGGGTACCAAGGACGTGACCGGAACGAACTACTGTGACCTGACCTGCCGCTGTGTGCGTGGGCGCGTCGTCACAATCAGCTGTATCGACAACCTGCTCAAAGGCGCATCCGGCGCGGCCGTGCAGAACTTCAACTTGATGCACGGCTTCGCGGAGGCGATGGCACTCTAACCCGGATTATTCATGAGCGATCTGCTGCGGAACCGCAATTCGGCCATCTGCCGCGTCAAAGGACAATTCGCCTGTGCTCACGTATTAACAATATGTTCCGCAGACGAATTGCCCTTTTCCTTGCATCTGTCTCGACTTTCGGCCCCTCGCGACGAACTTCATGAATAATCCGGGCTAGCTTGTCGTGGATCGGCAAGCGCCGAGCGGCTTCGCGAACTTTGCTTTCTTTGCTTAAGTGATTCGGAATCCATAGGAGTCCACGGAAGATGGTTCATGTTGTTCCACGCGGTTTTCGCTTGGCGGGGGTCCGCTGCGGATTAAAAAAGGATGCGTCACGTCTCGACTTGGCGCTGGTCGCCGGCGATGCCGACCTGGTCGCCGCCGGTGTTTACACCAGAAACTTGATCTACGCGGCGCCGGTTGCCTTGGACCGGCAGCGCACGCCATCGCACGCCATTCGCGTCGTGGTGGCCAATTCGGGAAATGCCAACGCATGCACGGGGGACCGTGGATTGGACGACGCACGCAATATGGCGGCCGCCGCGGCGAACGCCCTCGGCGCGCGCCCCGAACAGGCGCTGGTCCTGTCCACGGGGATCATTGGCGAATATCTTCCGATGCCCGAAATCCATGCTGGAATCACGGCCGCCGCCGGCTGCCTGGACAACAGCCCGGAATCCCTGCTTAACGCCGCCCGCGGCATCATGACGACCGATCGATATGAAAAGATTGTATCTCGATCCGTGACCTGCGCGGACAGTGGGTGCCACATATCTGGCATAGCCAAGGGGGCCGGGATGATCGGTCCGAAAATGGCCACGATGCTCGCCGTTATCATGACAGACGCGACGCTCACACCGGAAACCGCACAAACGATTCTGCAGCAAGCGGTCGATCAGAGTTTCAACTGTGTTAGCGTGGAAGGGCACATGAGTACTAACGATACGGTACTCCTGCTGGCAAGTGGTCGAGCCGGCACCGGGGTGCTGGAGGGCGCCGATTTGAATGCATTCCAAACCGGGCTGACCGAGGCATGCGTCGAACTGGCGCGGATGATCCCGCGCGACGGGGAAGGCGCGTCGCACCTGATCACGATTGAAGTGACCGGGACGGCGACCGTGGCCGACGCTCGGCGTATCGCGGAGACGATAGCCAACAGCCCCCTGGTCAAGACCGCGATTGCCGGCAACGACCCGAACTGGGGCCGCATCGTATCGGCCGCGGGCTATGCGGGCGTCCCGTTTGATCCCCACGGTGTTGACTTGTCGATCAACGGCACGCCGCTGTACGAAGGTGGAACTCCCATACCGTTTGACGCCGCATCGGTACGCCAGTCGATGCAGGATAATCCCGAAGTACGGGCCCATCTCAAGTTATCCGCGGGGACCGCGACGGCAACATTCTGGACGAGCGATCTGACGGTCGACTACGTGCGTTTGAACGCGGACTATCACACTTGATGTGAT
>CAZSOG010000566.1:0-4618 GCA_964607555.1 uncultured Pirellulaceae bacterium
CGCATCCTACAGCCTAAGAATCTAATGCGGGTGGCCCGCAACCCACAAGGGAGTATGCGCTCGTTCGGTCATCGCTTCGAAACATGCGCGCACGGTGTGCGCATGTGGCAGCCTGAGAATCTAACGAGGCTCTGCCTCCAACCAACTGACGCACGACCAGGCGGTCACGGCTCGGAGAGCCGCTCCACCTATAGCGCCCAAAACAGCAACTCGCGGCGCCGCCCGATATCCAGGTGGGCGGGTCTGTTCTCCGGACGGACCGCAACCCCGTCCCAAACGCATACCCCGGCTGTCGTCCCCAACGTCCCACCGAGCAACGCAAATCCCCACCTTCTCCCCGTCCACGGCCTCGATGCGTAGTCCGATGCAAAAACTCGACTCAAGATCATCACATTTCCGCCCATGAGGTGTCTAACGAGGCGTTGCCTCCAACCAACTGACGCATGAGCCGGCTTTGCGCCTTCCCGCCACCGCCGGGTTCATCCCGGTGGAGCGCTGATTCTGCACTACCGCACCGGTCCCTATGCGTTTCCCGCCACCGCCGGGTTCATCCCGGTGGAGCGCTGATTCTGCACTACACGCGTCTCACACTCGATCGCGCCGCCTTGCCAGCCGTTTGCGTCATGCGTGCGGATCGATGGTGCCGGCTTTTCACGTGCCACGGACTAGGCCATAATGGCGCACGCGCCGTGACACTCTCGTTTGAACCGTCAATCATGCCCGGGGGGAGACAAGTGATGCGAGTGGTTTTCACCTGTTGTTTATTATGGGTCTTTAGCATGCCGGCGGACGTGACGCTCGCCGGTCAGCCAATAACGACCGGTAGCCTGCTGCACGAGATGATCGATATGGTCGGTCTGGGAGACTTTCCCGAGCCGGCGTATCAGACAGTTCAGTTCTCGTCACATGACCATCGCAGCAAAGTGCCCGGTGGCCCGGACTGGTTCGCCAACTCGGACGGTTTTGGACACGAGCCGGTCCCGAATTTTGAAGCGGTGCTGGACGCGCCGGATCAACACGGGGTCGGTCGATATATCGTCTGTGACGTGCGCGGCCCGGGCGCTATTGTCCGCACTTGGACGGCAGCCATCGAAGGAAAGATCCGCATGTGGCTCGACGATGCCGAACGGCCGGTTTTCGACGGCCCGGCCCAGCAATTCATGCAGGCGTTTTACGAACCGTTCGCGAAGTCCGCGGCCCTTTCCAACGACGTGATGTTGGGCGCGTTCCGCCAGCGTGACGCTTGCTATTTTCCCATTCCCTTCACGAAACGGTGCCGGATCGAGTGGACTGGGAACGTGAACCGAATCCATTTTTACGAAGTCCAAGTTCGGCGCTATGCCGAGAACACGGATATTCAGACCTTTCAGCCCGGCGATTTGAAAACATGGGCCAAGACGATTCGGCAAGTCGCGGAGGTCTTGAAGGACCCCGATGGGAAGTGGCAATATCGATCGCACCAAGCACCGGCAACGGTCGATGTCACACTGAAACCGAGGACGGCGCAGCAGATCGTCGCGTTGCGCGGCCCGTCCGCAATCGAGCGGCTATCGATACGGTTGCAGGCGCCGGACCTTGACCAGGCACTGCGCCAGACCGTCCTGCACATTACATTCGACGGACATCAGGACGCGCAGGTCCAATGTCCAGTTGGCGATTTCTTCGGCGCGGCGCCCGGAATCAACCCCTACAATTCCGTGCCGTTTACCATCCGCGGCGATGGGACCATGGTCAGCCGATTCGTCATGCCGTTCGCCAGGTCGTGCAAGATCGAACTGGACAATCGAAGCGTCTCGGCCGTCCGCGCCACAGTCGCGTACCTGCCCATCGATTACCCCTGGAGAGAAGGCAATTCCATGCACTTTCGGGCGCGCTGGCGAGTCGACCACGATCTGGTCGCGTCGGGTGGCAGCGGCGCACAAGACCTGCCGTTCGTTGTCGCGCACGGCAAAGGCGTCTATGTTGGCACCGCGATCATGCTGTTGAACCCGAACCCCGTCCCAACACCCGCCGGCAATTGGTGGGGAGAAGGGGATGAGAAGATATTCTTCGATGGCGACACGAAACCGGCGATTTTTGGGACCGGGTCGGAGGACTACTTCAACTACTCCTGGTCCTCTCCTGACATCTTCTTGTACGCCTATTGTGGTCAGCCGCGCAACGATGGGCCCGCCAATCGAGGGTTCGTGGTCAATCACCGTTGGCATATCCTCGATGCGCTTCCGTTCCAAAAGCAACTCGCTTTCTACATGGAGCTGTTCAGCCACGAGCGCAATCCCGGTTTCAGTTACGCACGCATTGGTTATCACTACGGCATTCCCGGAATGGTGGACGACTTCGTGCGTCTTACGGACGAGGACGTGCGTGTTCTCCATCTGCCGGACTGGCAACCGGCCGCGCGGGGCGCGGCTCGAGACAGTCTGTTCTATCAGGCAGAGGCGATTGTCGACGCGTCGACTGACACAACATTGCAACGCGGTGAATTGTGGGCGGGGCGCACGTTGCTCGAGTGGCGTCCCAAGAAACCAGACGAACCGCTACGTTTTAATGTGCCGGTTCAGACCAATGGACGCTACGTGCTCCACATCACGGCGGCCGAAACGCCCACCGCCGCCACGCTGACCGCGACCCTCGATGGAAAACCACTGACGTTTGGCACACCAAACGGACACATCCCGCTTCGGACCGACTATCGAACTCAGTTGCGAAATTTCTCCACGCCACCGTTGGAGCTCACGGCCGGCAAGCACCCGCTTGTGTTACGCCAATCCAAACCAGAATCGGACTCGGCAGTGCAGGGGCCCGGACCGGTTATCGGTATCGATTTCATTTGGGTCCAGAAACGCTGAGTGACGCGGTTGTGGAACACGTATCCATCGGGGAACCCGGTCACCGGCGCCGGCTCGATTCAAGGAGACCTCTCATATTCTTGCCAGGCAATGTTCTTGCCAGATCATGTCCGCGAATCGTCGCCCGTGCCGCGGAGGGGGCGCGTGAATATTTTGTGGCAAGTGTGACCAAAACATAAGGGCCACGGGCACGCTTGCCCAACGGTCCGTTGGAACGGTCATGCAGGGTCTTCGAGTTTCGCCGGCCAATGAAAGGAACATGACTGATGCATATTATCTGTCGGCAAGTGTCCGTCGCGTGCGTGATCGTTGCGATCGGTACGACAATCGCTCATGCGGACAAGATTGGTACACGGCCTTACGAATTGGATTGGGCCAAACGAACCCACGATATTCGATCGCCCCTGGTCGATTTCGAGGACCAGCGGGACTGGACGGTCACCTGCCAGCAGGCGGCCGCGACCTGGGATCGATCACGTGAACAACAGATCTGGGGCGCATACGTCGGCAAACTCATCTACCGTGGGACGGGCAATCGCCCCGTGATCACGGTGACGCCGGCACGGCCCATTTCGATCCGCTGCCCATACGATTGCGTTAACATCTGGGTATACGGAAACAACTGGGCGTGGGCGCCCGACCCGACGACGCCGCAGGTGGCAATTCGTGTCTTGTTGGCAAGCGCGGACGGCGCGCACGAGTTCGCCGTGGATTTGGGGCGTGTGCGCTGGAAGGAGTGGTTCCTGATGCATCGGCGTTTGACCGCCGATGAAATCCGGGCGCTCGGCAAGGCTCCGCGCTGCATGGGACTACAGATTCTCAACGGCCGCAATACAGCGGACCGGATCCTCTATTTCGACAACCTCGCGATCTATCGGGAAACGCTTGCACCACTCCAGTTCGCGCCGCGCCGTAAGCGCGGGATCGAGTTGCCGGCCGGGCAAACGACCGGGACCAACCTCGGGCCGGGGCGGCTGCCATTCCCGACCCGGGCGGAGACGATCCTACCAAGCAATCTGGCAACCGACTTCAAGGTCCGTCTTGAAGCATCTCCGGCGGGTAACCAATTCACATTTCGTTACACCGGTTCCGATGGGGAGCTCATTTACACGTATGCGCCGCGGACCGGTATGCTGGACGACGTCACGGCACGCTGGGTAGGGCGTGGTGAAGCGATTCAGCCGCTGGTCGAAGGCGGCGTTTACTTCGCCGATGACGGCGCCGGCCACGTCAAGCCGCGCGCTATCAAGCTGATCCGATGCCAACGAGTTGACGACGCGGTCATTTCAACATGGCGCTACGAGATCGAGAATCGGACCGCCACGGTAACGTACACGTTGCGCCTTTGGCAAAAGTCGTTGATCATCGATGTTGCGTCTCCGAGTGGCGAAATGGGCGAGTTCCGCATTGGCAAGGTCCGCGGCGCGGTGCAGCCGCGATTGGTGACGGTGCCTTACTTGACCGGTGCCGAACAGCGTCCCGCCGTCCTGGTGAGTGGGCCAACGGAACGACCTTTGTTCATGCTCCCGCTGGTCGATCACTGCCGCTCCAACGCGTCCCTGCTTTGGTTCGCGAACCGCATCACGGATGACGGCGTCGTGCAAAACGGTGGCACCCGGTATTTGCCCAAGACCGACGGCAAACGGAACGCGTGTTTCGAGCGTCTGTTCTTGACGATCTCACCGCGATTCGAGGAAGTGTTGCCCAACATCCCGAATCCGAAATCGCCCTGGATGCACGTGGCGGGCGAGCGTGTGTGGCGGGCACAC
>CAZSOG010000567.1:0-4617 GCA_964607555.1 uncultured Pirellulaceae bacterium
GATCCAGGCAGCGCTCATCGCCTACGACAGCCTCATCCTACTCGACGAGGCCCACATCAGCCGACCCTTCCTTCAAACGCTCGATTTCGTGCGGCGGTACCTTCAGCCTGAGAAATGGGCGAAACACGATATCGGCGTCCACCCGGCCACCGTCGTCCCCATGACGGCCACGCCGCCAGGTGATGTCAGCGAGGGCAAGACGGTTCGTTTGACCGATGCGGACCGTGATAACGAATCACTCGACAGGCGGCTGACGGCGAGCAAGAACGCCGAGCTACGTGACGTAACCGACGTCGTCGATCGCGCTGTTGCCGCTGCGCTGGACCTGGCCGGCACGAAGCCCACCGCCGTCGGCATCATGGTCAATCGCGTGGCCAAGGCCAGGGCAATCTATGATGCCCTCTTGGACGCGCGCAATGAGCCGAACGACAAGAAGCGGAAAGTGGCCGGGCGTCTTGAGCCCGATCTGTTCGCGCGGAAATGTGCCGCGATCTACTTGAATGCGGGCAGCGGCACGCCGGACAAAGCGAAAGCGGCGAAACTCGAGTGGAACGTGTCGCTGGACCCGCGCGCGTATGCCGCGATTTTTCAGTTGCCGTGTCCGGTCTACTGGATGCCTTGCTTCGAAACGGTAGGCGAGTCCGCCAGGGGGCCCGAGCGATTGGACCGGTATGGAACCTACTATCGCTTTAACCAGGGGGATGTGTTGCCCGCGCTATCCGCTGGCGTGCAGAACTACTTTGCGTACATGTTCTTGCACGGGCGCGGCGCGGCCACGAATCGGCCGGCGGTCGCGTTGCGGCCCAATTGGTTGCGGTATCTGGTGGGCCCGCCGGACGTGGCGCTGCAAACGCGCATTCGCGGAATGGACCGAAACATGTGGTGCACGGCCGGCTTCCTTCACGCCGTCGGTGAAACGGTCACCGGCGCCGGCAAGATCGTGCCGCTTGATAAGACCGCCAATGGCGTATTCACGTTCGATCCAATTCAAGTGCGCTGTGCGGCGAGCGGGGTCACCGAATGGCATTCCGGCTGCTCGTCACCCGCCCGGTTCATCTTCCACGTGCGCGACACACGCCGTTACGCCGATACCATGACCGCGGCACTCAAACAACTGCTCATGCCACTCCCATGATGGTTGCGGAGCAGCCAGATTCATGAACGAAACCGAATTCATTGCCTTCGACCTGGAGACCACGGGACTCGACCCGACGCAGGCGCGGATTGTCGAGATCGGCGCCGTGCGGTTCCGCGGCGATGGAACCGTATTGGGCAAGTTTCAGCAGCTGGTCAATCCCGCGTGTCAAATCCCGACATGCGTCATTTGGATTCATGGTATTACCAACCAGATGGTCGCCGGCGCGCCCGATATCAGTGGCGTGTTGCCGCGGTTTCTCGAGTTCCTGGGCGACAGACCGGTCGTGATGATGGCCCACAACGCGCGCTTTGACCTGGGGTTTCTGTCGGCCGCGCTCGGCCGGTTGGGGCTTGCCGGCCCACGGCATCCTGTGATTGACACGTGCACTCTGGCACGCTGTCGGTTGTCTTTGCCGGATTACAAACTGGAAACCATCGGCCGGCATTTGCGGCTGATCGAAACCGAAGAGCATCGCGCGTTGGCGGACGCCATTCTGCTCAAAAACGTGTTTGCTCACCTGATCGGGAAGCGTCCGGCAATCACCGGAACGGATGAACTCTATGCACTGACGGTGCCGCTTGGGTTCACAAAAACCGGCGGCGCGCCGGACGCTCCACCGGCCGGGTACGAAGGTCTGTGGGAAGCGATGGAGGCGGGCCAGCCGGTCGAAATCAAGTACCTGGGCGGCAGCACCCCCGGCGCGATTCGTCTGATTACCCCGTTGGAGATTAAGCACGCGCGCGGGCAGATGTACGTGTCGGCCTACTGCCACGAAAGCCGTTGCGACAAGACATTCCGCTTGGACCGCATCGCGTCCTTTCGCCGAATGAAATAGCGATGCTGCGTTCTCCCGTTCTAGAGCCAACGACGCCGCACGCCCGTTGATGAACACGAAATCAAAGGAACTTCCCGACTACTACCGCGTGGTGACATACTGGTGCATCCAGGCAGCGGAGGCCCTGGGCCACGCGCACGAGCGCGGTTTCGTCCATCGGGACGTCAAACCGTCCAACCTGCTGGTCGATAAGGACGGACACCTCTATCTGACCGACTTCGGGTTGGTCCGAAGTACCGAGCGATCCGAGCTGACGGCGACGGGTGACGTGCTGGGTACCGTACGTTACATGAGTCCGGAGCAGGCAAACGGAGCGGTCCATGAACTCGGGCCTCGGAGCGACATCTATTCACTCGGCGCGACGATGTACGAGCTACTTGCACTGAAGGCTCCATTCACGGCAGCGGACCATCATGCGCTGATCCACGAGATACTCGACGCCCAGCTCGCGCCGCCACGGCAGGTCAACCCGGCCATTCCTTTGGACGCGGAACGGATCGTGCTCAAGGCGATGGCGGTCGACCAGGACGTGCGGTACGCGACGATGGCGGAGTTTGCCGACGACTGCCACCGGTTTCTCAAGGGGCTCCCCGTCCGGGCCGGACGGTTGTCATCGGTTGCGCGCGGAGCGCGCTGGACTCGTCGCCACATGCGATCGATACTCATGATCAGCGGCTTTCTATTGTTGCTTGCCGGGTTACTTTTCTTTGATCGAGTGATGCCGGGCGGCACGCGCGCGCCAACCGATACCACGGCCGGGGGCGGGGCCGCGGAACTTCGTGAACTGCAGCGCGAAAAACTGGAACTGAGATACAGTACTTATTCGGAAGACATGGCCGAAGCATATCGCGCGTGGCAGAACGGACATCTCAAATGGACCTTGAATCGGCTCGTTCGCCAGATCCCGAAACTTGGCGAAGTGGACGTGCGCGGTTTCGAATGGTATTTTCTTCGCGGTCTGTGCCAACGGCAGCGGCAGACTTTCACGGACCATCACGGGGCGGTCTATTGCCTGGTGTTCTCCCAAACGGGCGACGTTCTGGCGACCGGCGGTGAAGACGGCAAGATTATCTTGCGAAGCATGCCGGACGGCGCGATTCACCATGTGTTGACCACGGCGGGGAAGGAAGTGAACGGCGTGGCCTTCACGCCGGATGGATCACGGCTGGCGGCCGTGACCGACGGCGGTTCGTTGTGGCTTTGGAATTCGGGCGATGGGACGTTGCAAGCCTGCCGGGAGATGCCCGACGTGGACCTTTTCGCCATTGCCTTTTCACCGGACGGTCAATGGCTCGCGCTCGGTGGAACCGATGATGTCACCTACGTATTGGATGCCCGTGCACTTACTCTGCGGGCAACCCTGCGCGGCCACCGGAACGACATCGAGGCACTGGCTTTCTCCCCGGATGGAAAGACGCTTGCAACGGCCAGCAGTGACGACACGGTCCGGCTGTGGGACGTCGCCTCCATGTCACTTCTTGGAACGTTGGGGAGGCACGAGGACTGGGTATTGTCGGTGGCCTTTTCACATACCGGGAAGATATTGGCCACGGCGGACAAAGACGGCGTGATCTACCTCTGGGACGTCGCCACACGCACCCGGAAGCGGCGCATCAATGCCCATCATGACTGGATTCACCGGGTTGTGTTTTCACCGGACGACCGTTTGCTCGCGTCGGCGGGCAGGGGCGGATTTGTCCACGTTTGGGATCCGGCCACGGGCGCGGAAGTCAACACGATTCGGGGGCACGTCGGGCGCGTCTGGTGTGCGGCGTTCGCGCCGCGCGGCCAACGTTTGGTCACGGGCGGCGACGATGGCACCGTGCGTGTGTGGGACGCCACGCGGCCCCAGATGACGCTCTGCACGACCACCTTGCCCGCGGCACCTGCAAGTATGGCGTTTCTCGATAATACGACACTTATCGAGGGGAGTGACGCAGTCGTGCCAAGCGAGTGTTTCCGCATACGGCCCGACGAATTGCGGCCGACGGACGCGGTACCCGGTCGCTTGCTCACGTCCCTGGCAGTTTCACCCGACCGAACGGTGCTCGCGGTCGGGCGACATGACGGTCGTATTACATTGGTGGATGCTGCGGGCAATGCAACGCCCCGCGAAATGCGGCCCATGAATGCGGGCGTGCAGAAACTCGCTTTCTCCCGTGATGGACGCTACCTGGCGTCCGCGTCGTATGCCGGCATGGTTCGCGTGGTATGGCTCGATAGCAGCCGGCAATGGGCGTCGCCCGTCAGCCAACACGTAATTCGCGCGATCGCCTTTGTCGACCACGATAGGACGCTCGCTGCTGCCGACGAAGACGGCAGACTGTTTTGGTGCGACGCGGTGACCGGCGCGATCCAGATTGCCGACGATCGACACGACGATCGAGTTGCCTGCATGGCGACTTCACCCGACGGCGCGTTACTGGCCACGGCATCCGCCGACCGGACCATCATGATCTGGGATACGGCGCGGCGCGTCTTGCTCCGCACGCTGGTCGGCCACACGGCGCCGGTCGGGGCGGTCGCGTTCACGCCGGACGGCAGGACGTTGGCCAGCGGCAGCAAGGACCACACGGTGCACTTGTGGAATATCCCGGCAGGCCATGATTTATTCACGCTCGATACAGGCATGGAGGATGTGACC
>CAZSOG010000568.1:0-4609 GCA_964607555.1 uncultured Pirellulaceae bacterium
GCGAAGAGGTCGTACACGTCTACCGGGACGTTAAGACGAATCCAGCCCGCGGGGATATCAAGACAAGCTTCGCAACGCTCCAGCTTCCGGCGAAGCAGCCGGAGAACCAAAATGAAAGTCAGCCGGGACTCACGAAACCCCTGAACGTAACCGTGGCTCGAGTTGGCGACGTCTGTTTCGTCGGCTTGGGGTGCGAGCTGTTGACGGAGATCGGCATGAAGATCAAAGCGGGCGCGCCGTGCAAACACACGTTTGTGATCACGCACTGCAACGGTGGCGCCGGGTATCTACCTCCGAAGGAACTCTACAAAGAGGGCGGATACGAGATCCGCAGCACCGGCTTCGCGCCCGGGGCTGCCGATATCATGGTGAAAAAGACGCTGCAAATGTTGTCGAATCTATAAACTCGTTTTGGGTAGATGGAAAGGAACCCCCCAATGAATAAGCATAACAAGAGTCGTGCCGGCTTGGCGGTAACCATCGTATTGCTGATCGGCGCGGCGGCATCGGCCGGTGACGATCAGCGAAAAGCGACTGGTGACTGGACCTGGGACGAGCAACCGGGCCAGTCGGTCGCGTTGCGGCATGACAACGTCGTCGTTTGGCAATTCAACTACGCTGCCGGCCAACCGAAGCCGTACTTTCATCCGGTTGCCTTGCCCGATGGCCCGGTGCTCACGTGGGATAGTCCGCCGGACCACCCTTGGCACAAGGCACTGTGGTTCTCGTGGAAGTACATCAACAAAGTCAACTACTGGGAATCAGACCCCAAAACCGGCAAGTCGGCCGGCCGCACGGAGTGGTCCAACGTGAACGTCGTAACGCGCCCGGACCACGGCGCTCACATCACGATGGACGTAACCTATCGTGACCCCGACGGTACGGCGGTGATGACCGAACACCGTAGCGTGGACGTGTCGGCTCCGGACGCGACGGGCGAGTACCATTTCGACTGGACCTGCCGCTTCACCGCCGGCCGGCAGGACGTCGTGCTTGACCGCACCCCGCTGCCAAACGAGCCGGGCGGCAAGATCTACGGTGGCTACGCCGGCCTTTCCGTGCGTTTCGCCAAAGCGCTGACCCAATGCCAGGCGACGACCACCGCCGGCCCGGCGGTGTTCAACAAACAGAAGCGGCATCGCTCGAAAGCGTCCGCGATGGACTACCATGGCATCATCGCCGGGCAACCGTTCGGTATTGCCATTTGCGACCACCCGGAAAACTTGAACCATCCCACTCCCTGGTACGCGATCGCGTCGGGGACCATGAGCTATTTCAGTCCGGCCGTGATATGCTATGGCCCCTACACGCTCGGCGCCGGCAAGACGTTTACGTTACGGTACCGGGTGCACGTGCACCGCGGCCGCTGGGATGCCGAGCAACTCCGCCAAGCGTACACGCGATTCGTGCAGCGTTAGATTCTTAGGCTGCCGGATGCACGCACCGTGCGCGCATGTTTTATGACCGGGTGGCATCCGCCTTTGGCGGATGTGAAGCGAAGACGCACTCGCCCCAACATCCGCCTCTGGCGGATGCCACTCGTTTTGGGTTGCGGGCGCCGCCCGCGTTTGGCCGTCAGTGATGGTGAAAACGGAAGGATCCCGGCGTGGCACATCCCAAATGGATTTTGATTGACGGGTACAATTTGCTGCATGCCAGTGGTGTGTTCGGCAGCGGCGGTCGCACGCCGTTGGAGAGTTCGCGCGAGGCGCTCTTGGATTGGCTGGGGGAGGTGCTCAGTGAGGACCAACGCCGGCGCACGACGATTGTCTTTGATGCTCGAAATGCGCCGCCCGGTCTGCCACGCGCGGGTGGGAAACATGGTATGCAAATACGTTTCGCACCGCGCAGCTGCGAGGCGGACGACATGATTGAAGAGTTGATCGTGGAGCACACCGCCCCGCGCAGCCTGGTGGTCGTTTCGAGCGACCACCGAATCCACCGCGCGGCCAAGCGCCGGCGCGCCACTCCCGTCGATAGCGACCAGTGGGTGGCCCATGTGCGGCGGCGCGCGCGAGTGAACGCTAAGCCGGCACGCGCGACGTCCGAGGACGCAAGTGAGCTGCCGGACGATGCGTTGCAGGCCTGGCTCGATGAGTTTGCCGAAGGATAGCATGGGCTAACTCGAGGTTCACGACACCTGTTCGACAAGTTCAATCGCCAATCCGAGTGCCGCGGCAACCGCGTAAAACTGCGAGAGCGGTACGTCGTCACCCTGTTCAATCGCCCGGACAACGGTGGACGGCACATCCGCGTTCTGGCCGACTTCGTAGCGGGTCATGCCGCGTCGTTTGCGTGCCGCGCAAATACGTTGCGGAATGCCTGACGGGACGGTTCTCCGCTGGACGGCTTTCGGAGGGAAGTCTTTTCGGGCTCCGTCCTGGATATCCGCGCCTAACCGGCGCTGCTCCTCCGTCAACGGACGATTAATGTGGCGGAGATGATCGGTCATCAGCTATTCCCTACGATTGCACACTAACCATATCACGGTTCTGGAACTTCGTAAGACGTCCAGGGTAGCACAGTGTCAGCATCAGCTTCTTCATACACTACTATGATGTAACGCCCATCGGGCGTGTAGCCGAAAACACAAGGACGGCCGCTAGACTGGCTGATCCCGGTCGACATGTGATTCAGCAAAACGTGGTCGACTTCTTCGGGCTCCAAGCCATGTTCTTCAATGTGTTCAACATTGCCTCCAGGTGTTGTATCCCAAATAACTTGTGTCCACGTCATGGCCCATCTTCCACAACCCAATTGTACATGCGATTCCGAATTTCGCGACCCCAATGCCCCGAATCAGATTCCAGAAATCGGATTCCAGACGGATTCCGGATTCCAGACACCCAACAAATTCGTGATCCAATTCGAGACAAACATGGGCGCACCACGATCCGTCCCCAGACTGCCAGATGGGGCATGCTGATTAACCGCGCAATTCTTGGGTGTCTGCGATTTGTGTATGCTGTTAATGCTCCATGACGACCTACAAACCGTGGACAAACAACCAGATCGCGGCGAACAACGCTAGAATCGCTACGATCAACACGACGATCAGATATGATACCAACGGCGATGGTTTAGTCCGCAGGCGAAAGCTCTCGGTCACCTCCTCCTTGAATTTGTTTTCGAGTTCCGCGCGCAGCCGGCCCGCGGCAAGTGCCTCGGCCATCCACCCAAGTGTGCTGCCGACGAGCAACCCACCGACGCCCACCCACCAGTACTCTCTGCCGACATTCGAAAGCGCCGATGCGACACACAAGCCAAAACCTACAATGCTCAGCAGACCGGACGTGTACAGGGTGATGCTTGTTTCGCGACTTGACGTGGAGTTGTTTTGATGGTCGGCTATGAGGTGCGCGATGTGGCTTGTGTGCACATGGTTCGAGATTGGATTGATAGGTGGTTTGATTATGAGTGGTGGCGAACAGGTATTGATGTGTCGGCCGACACATTTCGGCGTGCGATATGTTATCAACCCGTGGATGAAGGGCCACGTCGGCCGTGCTAATCGCGCAACGGCTCTCCAACAGTGGAAAATGCTGCACGATACAATCGGCCGATTGGTTGATGTACGCGTGATGGAAGGTGCCGTGGATCTCCCGGACATGTGTTTCACCGCCAACGCCGGATTGGTGCTGGGAGATCGATTCGTTCCCAGTTCCTTTCGCGTAAGTGAACGCGAACCCGAGGTCTCTTTGTTCACCGCGTGGTTCCGCGAAGCCGGCTACGAAGTGGTCGATCTGCCGGTGGATGTACCGTTCGAAGGCGAGGGGGATGCGTTGTTTCAGAACGACATCAAAAACAGTGTGGTTCTCTGGGCGGGATACGGGGTACGCAGTTCACTCGAAGCGCACCGCGCGATTTGCGAAACATTGAACATCGATGTGGTCTCGTTGCGTTTGGTCGACGAGCGGTTCTATCATCTTGATACCTGTTTCATGCCGCTGAGTGCCGGCCGAATCATGTACTATCCGGGAGCGTTTGACGCACGATCTCGGCGTGAAATCCAACGCCGCGTGCCCGCGGACCACCGCTTGCCAATCAGCCAGCCGGATGCAATACGATTCGCGTGCAACGCCTTGCTTCTCCGTGACACGGTCATTTTGAATTTCGCCAGTGCGACGTTGCGCGAGCGTCTCAGCGCGTGGGGCTATCAAGTCATCATCTGTCCGGTCGACGAGTTCATACTCGCCGGCGGTGCGGTCAAGTGTCTGACCCTGGTCATCCAACGGACAGTTCCCGCGCTGGCTGAGGCAACGCAAGTCGCTTCCCCTATTTGTTCAACGCACGTCGAGCTAACTGGGCACTTGCTTGATAGCGGCTTGATCAACCGCGTGTTCGATCTCGCGGCCGAAGCGGGTGGAGAAGTGACGGTCGAAAGGTTGGCCGTTGCGCCACGGCATGATCAGTCGTCAATGGCACGGGTGCGGCTAACCGCGCCGTCGGCGGAACAACTCGATCTGATTGCCAATCAACTCCAGCCGCTGGGGGCACAACCGGTCGCTCCGGCAACGGATGCTCGTCTGGAAACCGTTACCACTACCGGCGTTGCACCGGCTGATTTCTATTCCACGACAATTTATCCGACCGATGCACGAGTTGGTGG
>CAZSOG010000569.1:0-4606 GCA_964607555.1 uncultured Pirellulaceae bacterium
CGCAACCCATAAGGGAGTACGCCCTCGCATGCGCAGCGCTCCCGTTGTTCGCTTCCAATCATGCGCGCACGGTGCGCGCATGTGGCGGCCTAAGAATCTAGTCTGCACGATGTGCGCATGTTGGTGGCCAGGCGACAATGTTCGGTCTGCCGAGTTTTCGTTGTGGGTCTGTGTGGCGGTGTGTTCGCTCGCACTGTATGTTAAGAACATGTCTGACGTCATAGAGATCTTATCCGCGATCGAATTGGGCGACCCTTCGGCTGCCGACCAACTGATACCGTTGGTTTACGATGAACTTCGGAAACTGGACCCGGCGAAGCGATCGGAAGTCGAACGCATTTGCCATGAAATAGAAACCGAACAACGCGACACCGACGCGATTCTCAAGTCATTGCAAATACGGTTGATGGTAGGATTCGCCCCATCCGTGGTCAGGCAACGTGCCCAGGAACTTCTGCCCAGTGCCATTGAGTTGGGCATGAAAGACAAATTGAATATACGGTTTCTCGCCGGGGAAGTGCCGGCAAGCGCGCTGGAACACCAATTTTGTTTTTTGCGGTTCTTCGACCCGGCGCTGGTGAGTTACGCCCGCGGTGACATGAAGCAAGCACGCCGGTACTTCGAGCAGTCGGTTGACGTGGGTTACATTGAAGACAACTACTGGTGGGCAAAGTACTTTCTGAAACAAATGGACCAAGAGCAGAAAAACTCCACGGCCTCACCGCCAGAATGAGCGCTGCCAGAGCCGGCAGCCACGGCGCGGACCAAAGGCCCGTCACAAAGCTGCTTTGGCTGATTGAATCGAGTACAATCGATCACTGCAGCTCCAGCAGAAATCGTCTCGAGGAAATCCCGCGGCATGAACATCCCTGAAAGGAAACGCATGAAGAACTACGTGACGAGTCTGGCCCTTGTGTTGCTTGGCGTATCGCCCGCGCTGGCGGGTCTTGCCACGGTCGTAAAATCATCTGGTATTACGGGAGGCGTGGTTGTTCACCTTGGGTGTGCCGAAGGGCGGGACACGGTGGGCCTGTGCCCCGATGACGGCTACTGTGTCCAGGGACTCGATGCGGATGCGGCGCAGATCGCGAAGGCCCGTAAGTTCATCCGCGAGACCGCTCACCAAGGTAACATTTCTTTCACCACGTTCGATGGCGTCCATCTTCCGTACGTGGACAACATGGTTAACCTGATTGTCGCAGAACAGCTCGACCGCGTTCCCGAAGCCGAGCTGATGCGGGTGCTCGCGCCGCGCGGTGTGGCGATGATCAAGAAAGGTGGCGTGTGGACTCGATTGACAAAACCGGTGCCGGCGAACATCGATCAATGGACGCACTATCTGCATGGCCCCGACAATAACGCCGTGGCGAACGACACGGTCGTCGGCCCGCCGCGCCGGCTGCAATGGCAAGGTGCCCCCAAGTGGACTCGACATCATGACTGCATGTCGAGTCTCAGCGCGTTGGTGTCGGCCGAGGGGCGTCTGTTCTACATCATCGACGAAGGCTCGACGGCTTCGATCTTTCTGCCGTCGCATTGGGCGTTGATCGCGCGCGACGCGTTCAACGGGAAAATCCTCTGGAAGAAAAAGATTACCGATTGGTATACTCGCTTCAAAGGGCTCAAGAGCGGCCCGGCCGACGCACCACGCCGATTGGTTGCCGTGGGCGGCCGCGTCTACGCCACACTGAGTCTACACGGGCCGGTCACGAGCCTGGACGCGGTGACCGGAAAGACGATTCGCGAATACGCGGAAACACAGAACGCCGAAGAGATTCTGGTCAGTGGCGACTTGCTGCTTGTCCTGACGGGCCCCGGTGGCAACGCCGCGAATTACCGCTGGACGACAACCGTGCCGATTCTCGTTCGGGCCATGGCCCTCGCGGGTGACACGCTGTTCGTGGCAGGGCCGCCCGACGTGCTGGAAGAAAAATCGCTCGGGCGGAACAACCCAGGCACCAGCAAGGCCGCGGGCGCGCAAGAAGCCGCCTTCGATGGCCGGGCCGGCGCGCTTCTCTGGGCCGTCTCCGCCAAGGACGGCAAACGGCTTGCCAACTATCAACTGACGGCCCTTCCCGTCTTCGATGGACTGGCTGCCGCAAACGGATGCCTCTACCTCTCCACGACCGACGGCCGCGTCCAGTGTTTTCAACCTGTGGCACAATAACGTCTTACCTTGTGGGATTGCAGTCATGCCCGTTCAACTTAGGCTCTCAAGGCGGCATATAACTCTCGATCTCGGAGATTCGTGATGATGGTCCACCCAAGAGACGTGTTTTTTCTGATCGCGTTCATGGTCGGCACGGTCTGTGCCTGCACCCAACCCATGGCAAGTGAGCCGGCGCGGTCACGAGTTGCCATTGTCATCGGCGCGGCGCCGCCGGAGCCGATCAGGATCGCGGCCAACGAACTGGCCGGCGCGTTGCAGAGACTCTATTCGGAAACGGAATTCAAGGTCATCGACCAGGCCGCTTCCGAGACTTGCGTGATCCGCGTCGGCACGCCCGCGTCACTGCCGCGGCTAGGTAAGTTCCGGGATGATCCGCGCCTTGCACACGCCGAGAGCTACGTCGTCACGACGGAGCGGGCGAACGGTCGCCGGTCCGGAATCGTGGTCGGTCATGATCCGGCCGGTGTCGTGTACGGTGTTCATGGGTTGCTGAAACAGCTTGGGTACGGTTTCTATCTGAGTTTTGACACCGTACCCGCCGCGCGCTCCGGGCCGTTCTCGTTCGCAGGCTGGCATGTTGCCGATTACCCACTTGTCGCGAATCGCATCGTATTCAACTGGCACAATTTCCTCAGCGGCTGCTCGACCTGGAACCTCGCCGACTGGCGGCGGTGGATCATCCAATCCCAGAAGATGGGCTACAACGCCATCATGGTACATGCTTACGGCAACAATCCGATGGCGGGGTTCGAGCTGGCCGGCGTGCCAAAACCGGTTGGCTACTTGAGCTCCACGCGGGTCGGGCGCGACTGGTCGACGAATCACGTCAACGATGTTCGGCGGCTCTGGGGTGGCGAGATATTCGAGTCCGCCGTGTTCGGGTCAACCGCGGCAATCAACGGTACGGACCGCGCGCGCACGCAGGCGGCGCGACGGTTGATGGCGGACGCATTCGCCACGGCCCAACAGCGTGGTGTGCGCGTACTGTTCGCGGTCGATGTCGACACGACGTCCGCGAATCCGCAATCGCTGATCACGCGGCTGCCGGAACATGCGCGGTTTCAGATCGATGTGCCGTCCATGTCATGGATGGGCCAGCACGCGGCCAAGGCCTGGCTGGTGAATCCCGATACCGAGGAGGGGTACGGGTTCTACAAGGCACAGGTGTCCGACCTGCTCAAGGTCTACCCGCAAATCGACTGGCTGGTCGTCTGGCATCGCGCCGGTAACACGCCGTGGATGAGCATCAAGCGCGCACAAATGCCGGAAGCATGGCAGCGTGAATATGATCTGGAGATCAAGCGAACACCGGCCGCGGCGCGGCTGTGGCACGCACCGCACATGTTTGCGCAAGCAAAAATCGTACGCGCCTTTCAACGCGCGGTGCGCGAGCTGAATCGAGACGACGTGACGATCGCGTTCGGGTCCTGGCGGATTGATTTCCTGCCGGCCGCCGACCGATTTCTGCCGGCTGGCGTGCCTCTGATCCCGCTCGATTGGATGGTGCTGCGGGATAAGTCGATCTTCGACACGATGGACCGCCGTGCCACGGTTGCCCAGGTGGCCCGTCACCGGCCGGTGATTCCGATCGCCTGGGCACACCACGACGATGGCAACTATGTCGGCCGACCGTATACACCCTATTCAAACTTCTGCGACCGGCTTGCCGAAATGCAATGCGTGCCGGCGGGATTCGGCATTATTCACTGGATGACCAAACCGTTGGACCTCTATTTTGAGAGTCTGAATAACCAGGTATGGGCCGCGCACAAGAACGAGCCACTGGCGACAACGTGCCGCCGAATGGCCAAGGATCTTGTCGGTGCCGCGGCCGCCGGGCCGATGGCCGACTATCTGCGTGATTGGGTGACGACCATGCCGAAGGTCGGACGTGAAACCTCGGATTTCTTCATCGATCACAAGCTGGACGATCTGGCCGGCGTCGTCGCGCGGCACAAGAGTCGTATCGCGCTATTGGACGCTGCCGGTCGACTGCCACTGAAAACCGGAGCGCGCCAATGGCTTGACTATTTCGTTGGCCTGGAGAATTACGTCGTCGGGATCTACCAATGCGAGGATGCATTCAACCGAGCCAAAGACCAAGCAGCAGCGGGCGACCTGGCCGCCGCGCGCGAATCCATGCGCGCTTGTCGGCCAGAAGAAATTATCGAGCGGTTCGCGAAATTCTCGCAGGACGGTGGGTTAACCCGCGGCGAGCAGGGCCTGGTCGTGTCGATGAACACGCGGTGGTTACCCCACTACGTTCGTTTTCGGCAAATGCTGCGTTCGACACCCATTCGATACAATTACGCGCCCACGTCCCATGATCCGCTGGCGCAAAGTCCGGGTGTCTTCACGTTCTTTTTCGCCAGGAATCACGAGATCTGGCAGTGCCTTGGAACGGAAGAAACAGGCGCCGCCACGTTCACCGTGCCG
>CAZSOG010000570.1:0-4601 GCA_964607555.1 uncultured Pirellulaceae bacterium
AGGACTCGCGCCCGCACATCCGCCAAAGGCGGATGCCACCCTTCTTGGGTTGCGGCTCCGCCGCATTAGGTGATTGGGATGATCGGGTGTTCGTTGGGCGGGCGGATAGAGAAGAGTGGGGCACGAATATGAAGTCCGTCGGATCGTTTGACGATGTTGCTTCTGGCCATCTCCGAGCACGGAGCGTTTACTTCAGGAAACGAATCATGTTTGACACGCGACCGCGCATTTTTCAGGCAGGGCAGGGGGGCCGATCGATAAGTTGGCTGCTGGCATGGATCCTCGTCTTCAGCACAACGGTCAGCTGTCTGGCGTGGGCGGATGTTGACGCCCGGTGGGGCCCGGCGAAACGAATTGTCGATCTTGGGGTCCCGGTGCGATCGGTGAACTGGGTGCGACTGCATGTCGCCACGGACGGTCAGGACCAACCCTGTTTGCTGGCCACGATGGGACAGGATGCGAAGAGCCTGTTTGTCTTGAAGATCGATCCGATTACGGGTAAGAGTTCGCAGTTCGTGACGGCCGTGCCGCGCGCGAACTTCCCGACGGCGACGCTGATGAGTCGGTCGGGGCTGCTGTATATTGGTGCGGCTTACGCGGGGCATCTGCTCTGTTTTGATCCACGCACCAACGATCTGCGCGACCTTGGCGCGATCCACTCAGGTGCCGCGTCGTTTCCGTGCCGGATGGACGAGGATTCCCAGGGGCGGATCTGGATCGGCAGTTATCCGGCCGCGGATCTTACATGCTATGATCCGGCCAGCCGTGAGTTCACGCATTTCGGGCGCATGGATAGCGTCGACATGTACAACTATGCGTGGGTCAATACGGACGATACAATTGCGTGCCTGATCCGCATGACTCGACCACACGTGGTTGTCCTGGACCCGAAGACGGGCGCTAGAACGACGGTCGGCCCCATCACGACGAAGGGCAAGGAGTCGCTGGATATGCGCCGCGGCGTGGATCGCCGGCTGTATATCGTCTCGAGTATCGGCAATTACCGGATCGACGCGGGCGTGGCACACCCTGTTGACACGGTTCCGCCGGCGCCGGCGGAACCAAGGCTCAAAGACGGCAGCACGGCGCGCTTCGTCGACGCCAAGGATCAGATCTATCGCAAGTTGGTCGTGCGCGGCAAGGGCGGCGCCGCGCGCACGCTATCGTTATCCTACGACGCGAGTGGCAACAACGTGTTCTGTTTGCATGCGGGACCGAACGGTTGTATTTACGGGTCCAGCTACTTGCCCGAGCATCTGTTCCGCTACACCCCGAACAGCGGGCAGCTGGTTGACTTGGGACAGTGTTCCGTATCGAGCGGCGAAGCCTATTCCATGGCCAACCTGGCCGGCAGGATCTATATATCTTCCTATCCGGGAGCACACTTGTCCGTGTATGACCCCAAGCAGCCGTATCGTTTCGGGACCGATCCCAAGGCCAACCCGCGCGACTTGGGGCGGATCGATGATATTTCGTACCGCCCGCGCGCGACCTTGGCGGGACCGCTCGGCCGCGTGTGGCTGGCATCGATCCCCGACTATGGTCGTTGGGGAGGCCCGCTCTCCTGGTTCGATCCGGCAACGGGAAAGAAAAAGGCGTACCATCAAATTGTTGGTGACGCGAGCTGTTACGTGTTGGCCCACCTTCGCACAACCCATCTGCTCGCCATCGGCACGAACATCGCGGGTGGAAGTGGCACTCGGCCGAAGGTGACGCAGGCCAAGTTGGTCCTTTGGGACTACCAGGCTGAAAAAATAGCGTGGGAAGGCACACTTCAGCAGCCGGTCGCGGCGTTCAACAGTCTGACGGCGGGTCCGGACGGGAAGTTATACGGCAGCGTTCGGACGCGCGGCGTCAAAGGGCTGCTGTTCGCATTTGACCCGGCGACACGCAAATTCACCGCGACCTGCGCGTTGCCGAGCGGCCAGCCGCTGGACCTGGGATTGTGCGGCGGGCCCGGCGCACGCATGATTGGGTTTTCCAGCACGTGCATTTACCGGCTCGATCCGGAACCATTGAAAACTGAAGTGCTCGCCCGGCCACCGGGCGGGATCCAAGTGGCGGGGCCGGTCGTGGGACGGCGCGTCTATTTTGCGCGCGGAAGCCACGTGTTCGCCGCGGAATTTTAGCTGAGACCGCGCGCTGTGCGCGGGTCTCCCGACCCCGCACGGCATTGACCGGTAACCGTTCACGGTTCGCAAGATACTTAACCGCAGATGAACGCGGATAAACGGCGATATACACGGGAAAGAGCTTTTTTCAGCCTTCGGGGTCGTGAACAGTTACATTGACCGAAGGTCTCCAATACAGTCAAGCCGCCATGCTGCATGAATATGACGTGATCGTAGTCGGAGCGGGGCACGCCGGCACGGAAGCGGCGTTGGCCGCGGCGCGGATGGGCGCGCGCGTCGCGCTGTTGACCACCAACCTGGATACGGTCGCGCAAATGAGCTGCAATCCGGCGATCGGCGGGATTGCCAAGGGGCATATCGTTCGCGAGATCGATGCGTTGGGCGGTGCCATGGGGTTGGCAATTGACGCGACCGGTCTGCAGTTCCGGATGCTCAACCGCCGCAAGGGGCCCGCGATGCATAGTCCGCGCGCCCAGGCGGACAAACGCGCCTATCAACAACATGTGAAACACATCGTCGAACGGCAGGACGGGCTCAGCTTGCGACAGGAACTGGTCGATCGTTTGCTGACCGAAGAGATCGACGGCCGGTCGCGCGTTCGCGGCGTGCATGTCCAGGGTGGCGTGGACTATCGCGCGCCGGCCGTTGTCTTGACCACCGGTACGTTCATGGCGGCACTCATGCACACGGGCGAGGCGAAAACGCCCGGCGGACGCGCCGGAGAAGGAACCAGTGCCGGCCTGAGCCGTTCGTTGCGCGCGCTGGGAATTCGAGTCAATCGGTTCAAGACCGGGACGCCCGCTCGAATCAACGGTCGCACGATCGATTACACGCAAGCCGAACAGCAACCGGGCGACGCGTCTCCCCGCCCCTTTTCGTTCCTGAATGACACACTTGATGTCCAACAGGTGCCGTGTTGGATAACGTATACCAACCAGCACGTGCATGACGTGATTCGCGCGAATCTGCACCGCGCGCCGATGTACAGTGGTCAGATCAAGACCAGCGGGCCACGATACTGCCCGTCCATCGAAGACAAAGTCGTTCGGTTCGCCGACAAGTCGCGCCACCAGGTGTTTCTCGAGCCCGAGGGACGCCATACCGAAGAAGTGTATGTCAACGGGATCTCAACCAGTTTGCCGCGCGATGTTCAGGATGCGATGATCCGTTGTATACCCGCATTGCGCGATGCCGAGATCATGCGCTATGGGTACGCCGTGGAATACGATTATTGCCCCCCAGATCAGCTGTGGCCGACGCTCGAAACAAAAAACGTCGATGGCCTGTTCCTGGCCGGACAAATCAATGGCACCACTGGCTATGAAGAGGCCGGTGCCCAAGGGTTGATCGCCGGCGCGAACGCCGTGTTGCGACTCAGTGATCGGCCGCCACTCATTCTGCGGCGCGATCAGGCGTATGTCGGCGTGATGATCGATGACCTCGTGACGCGGGGCGTCGACGAACCGTATCGAATGTTCACCAGTCGCGCCGAGTATCGACTCTCATTGCGCCACGATAATGCCGATCGAAGGCTGACGGCGCGGGGCCATGAACTGGGACTGGTCGGATCGACCCGCTGGCAACGGTTCCAAAAGAAGCTGGCCGAGGTAAATCGAGTTGCGGAACTCGTCCAGGCACGCCGCGTTCAGGGAGTGACGCTGGCCAAATGGCTGCGCCGCCCCGAGTTGGATTGGGACCAGTTGGTCAAACTTGCGCCGGATCTGCGCAGTGTGAGTGCGGAAGTGGCCGAGCAAGTGGTGAACGACGTGAAGTACTCCGGCTACATCCAGCGGCAGTTCGAGCAGGTGGAGCGGCAGCAACGGCTGATCGGAAAGCAAATGCCGACCGATTTTGACTATGCGACGGTGCGCCATCTGCGTGCCGAGGCACGGCAAAAACTCGAGCGAATTCGACCGATCAACCTCGACCAGGCAAGTCGCGTCAGCGGCATCACCCCGGCCGACGTGGCGCTGCTGCTCACCCACCTGGAATCCCGCCGCACGAGACGATTCTGAAAAACGGCTCGACCGATGCTCCGTGCGCCGACGTTTGCTCAATTTGGGCGGCACAGGTAGGTCCTTTCTCCGAAAGGACCGTCGCCTCTCCCCCGACCCAATTGGGCGGTAGAAACCCCGGAATGTGGTCGAATTGGGGTCGATGGGCGATTGCGAGTTTGTGACGCAACGGATCCCTCCATGGAGGCCTGGCCGCTGTGGCCGGGTCCGCCGTAATTGGGAGCACCGGCGCAACAACTATTTGTAACGGCTGAGATTTCTTATGCAGTCCCGGCCCGGGCTGTAGAAAAACTCGCAGTTGATCCAGTCACTTCTGTTGCGCCTTTGGTGGTGCGTTCGTCTTCCGGACGCGCCGGTTCATCCGCGATGGGTGCGATCCCATTTCGTGTCACGTCGCATCGGCCAGATGAGGCGGCATTTCTCGGGTTTTCGCCGAAGGAGGTGCAATGAAATC
>CAZSOG010000571.1:0-4601 GCA_964607555.1 uncultured Pirellulaceae bacterium
CCCACGGCGTCCGCGGCACGACCAGAATCACATGACGCCCGTGGCCAACGCGGGCAGGCGCCGGGCGAACCGGCCGGTGCTGTCGACGATACGGCCACCGAGACGCCGAACCGCCGCGCGGAGGCGGACACGGACACACCACGCCACCCGAGCAAGGAGAAGGTCGCCCCAGGCGATCGTGCGGCTCCCGCAACGCGCGCGGAACCGGCGGTTGGAACAAAACCGGGTGTGCCGCAAACGGAAGCCCTCCAACCGGTTGCCGTCGACGCGGCGTTGCTTCAGCACGTCATGCGCTTGGCGGGCGAGTCGATGGTGTTGAGTCGTCGGCTGCAAGGGATGACCGGCACGTTGGACACGGCGCGCGAGTCAATCGGCCATGCGGCTGAGATTGTGAATCGTCATGAGGCGACGTGCCGCCAGCAATGGGGCGATGCGGAGGTTGACGCGTTTCGGCGTCTCAGTCAACGAAGCACTCAGCTGTTGCGCGATCATGCGACGCGGGTCGAGCAGACTCTCTGGCACGCCGAACACACGGCGACGGCACTGTTTCAGTCCGTGCTGGCAACCCGCATGCGACCGTTTCGCGAGGGCACGGCGGCGCTGCGGCGGTTGGTCCGAGACACGGCGCGACGACTGCAAAAAAAGGTGGCTCTGGAGGTCGAGGGTGGCGCGACGCTCGTGGATCGCGACATACTCCGCGCGTTGGAGGCACCTTTGACACACCTCATGCGGAACAGCGTCGACCACGGCATTGAATCCCCCGACCAGCGTCGGGCAGGCGGCAAGCCTGACGGGGGAACGATCCTGGTCGCGGCGCGGCATCATGCGGGAATGTTGACCATCACGATTCGTGACGATGGCCGTGGAATCGACGTCGCGAAGCTGCGGCAGCGAATCGTGGCGCGTGCGTTGGAGACGACGGAGACGACGGCCCAGCTAGCGGATGACGAGGTGTTGGCATTTCTATTTCTGCCCGGTTTTTCCACCGCCGAGACCGTCACGGAAGTATCGGGGCGGGGCGTCGGCCTGGATGTCGTGCGTGCCATGGTCCACGAGGTTGGCGGGACGGTGCGGGTCGCCACGCAGCCGGGGCAAGGGACGACATTTACGTTGCAGTTGCCGGTTTCGCTGTCGGTGATCCGTGCCGCACTCGTGGAAATCGCGGGGCAGCCGTTTGCTTTTCCATTGGCACGGATCGACCGGATCATGCGGGTGCCGGGGACCGACCACGCGACCATCCAAGGGCAGCCGCACGTGACAGTTGAGGGGCAGAGCGTCGGGCTCGTCGCGGCCGCCCAACTCCTCGGACTGCCCGCGCCGAGCGAACTCAAGTCCGGGTCGGCCGAAACGTTTTTAAGCGTCGTGATCGTGCCGATGGGAAAACAACAGTGCGGCATGGTTGTCGACGGTTTCTTGGGCGAGCAGGATCTCGTTGTGCGGCCGTTGGATCCACGGCTCGGTCACGTTCCAGGAGTCCTGGCCGCGGCGATGGACGATCGCGGTCGACCGCTGTTGATCGTGGACGTTGAGGACCTCGTGTTGGCAGTTGGACACCCGGTGAAGCACGCCGCACAGCGGCCGCAAGAACGACCTGCCAGCACGGCAGCACGATCCTCACGACGCATCCTGATCGTCGAAGATTCGCTGACCGTCCGTGAACTGGAACGGCAGCTGTTGGAATCGCTTGGTTATGCGGTTGCCGTGGCGGTTGACGGCAAGGATGGCTGGAACCAGCTCGTGATGGGCCAATACGACCTCTTGATCACGGACATCGATATGCCGAGGATGAACGGGATCGAACTGATCCGCGCGGTCCGGGCCGACGCGCGGCTCGCCAAACTGCCCATCATCGTCATCTCCTACAAGGAACGTGATGAGGATCGAGCCTTGGGACGTCAGGCCGGGGCGAACGCGTATTTAAACAAGAGCAGTTTTCACGATAATTCGCTTGTGGAGACGGTTGCCGCCATGTTGGGAGAAGTCGATTGATACGCGTTGCTCTGGTGAATGATCTGCAACTGGCCATTCGAGCGCTGCGGCACGCGCTGGCCGGCGCGGCGAATATCGAGATTGCATGGACCGCCGCGGACGGCCGACAGGCACTCGAGCGCTGCCGCGAAGACCGCCCGGACGTCGTTCTGATGGATATGGTGATGCCCAACATGGACGGCGTTGCGGCGACGCGCCGGATCATGCGGGAGTGCCCGTGCCCCATCCTCGTGACGACCGTCAGTATCACCGACAACATCGATCAGGTTTACGAGGCGTTGGGCGTTGGCGCGATTGACGCGGTCCAAACGCCGCATTTCAGCCGTCAGGGGAAACTCGAAGGGGCCGCCGAGTTGGTGGCGAAGATTCAACGAATTCTGCGGATTGCCGACATATCGGTTCCACACGCGGCGCCGCCGCCGATTGAGTCCGCACGTGTGACCCGGGAGCGGCTTCCCCCGCTGGTGGCGATCGGTAGCTCGACCGGTGGACCGCTGGCGCTGAAAACACTCCTGTGCGGCTTGCCGAATGCCGGCCGCTATGGCATCGTGATCGTCCAGCATTTGGGCGAGGTGTTCGTGCCCGGCTTGGCACGATGGCTCACCAGCGAGACGGGGCATGCCGTCACCGAGGCGCTGCCCGGCACGCAACCACAGGCGGGCAGTATCTACTTGGCGCGAACGTCCGACCACTTGGTCCTGGATCAATCTGGTCGATTCCAGTATGTTCGTGAACCGCTGGAAGCGGTGATTCGCCCGTCCGTCGACATACTGTTCAACTCGCTCGTTGACAAACCGGTCCAGGCGGGCGTCGCGGTCTTGCTGACCGGGATGGGAAGTGATGGCGCGGACGGCCTGGGACGCTTGCGCGCCGCGGGGTGGTTGACAATCGCGCAGGATCAGGACACAAGTGTCGTTTGGGGCATGCCGGGAAAAGCCGTGCAGCAGGAAGCCGCATGCCTGGTGCTACCGATTACCGAGATAGCCGGCGCGGTGCACGGCGCGATGGCGCGGCGCGGTCGCGCGGCGATTCATGACCAGAATTGATCATTTGCCACTCATGATGGGAGCTCACCTATGGCGCAAGACCGGATCGTTGGCAATGGCGTGCCCCTGCACGGGCAGCACGATGTCGTCGTGATGTTGGTCGATGATCAGCCGTTGATCGGCGAGGCGGTTCGCCGAATGCTCGCGCCGCACGATGATATCACGTTCCATTATTGCCAACGGTCGACGGACGCCGTGCGGCAGGCCGCCGAGATTCGACCGACTGTTATTCTCCAAGATCTGGTCATGCCTGATATCGATGGCCTTGACCTGGTGCCCGCGTATCGCCAGCATGCCGCGACGCGCGATACACCCCTGATTGTGTTAAGCACGCGCGAAGAGGCGGGCACGAAGGCCGAGGCGTTCGCACGCGGCGCGAATGACTACCTCGTCAAACTGCCGGATCCGGTCGAGTTGCTCGCACGTATCCGCTACCATTCAAGAGGCTATATCGCCCTGTTGGAACGGAATGAGGCGTTTCAGGCGCTGGCGGCGAGCGAGCGCACATTGCGCGAGCAGCTGGCGAAAGCAGCGGACTACGTGCGGTCGTTACTGCCCGCGAGGACCGAACGACCACTCAAGACCGACTGGCGCTTCATTCCCTCCGCATCACTTGGTGGTGACGCGTTCGACTACCAGTGGCTCGATGCGGACCATTTCGCGATGTGCCTGCTGGACGTTTGTGGCCATGGTGTGGGGTCCGCGCTGCTGTCGGTCTCAGTCATCAATTCGCTGCGCGCCAAGACGCTGCCGGAGACCAATTTCCACGATCCAGCGAGCGTCTTGACGGCAGTCAACCGAGCCTTTCCCATGGAACAACAAAACTCCATGTTCTTCACCATGTGGTACGGTGTTTTCGATCGTGGGTCGCGCACCCTGCGCTATACGGGAGGTGGGCACCCGCCGGCAATTCTGCGCCCCGCGGGCGCCGCGCGGATCGAGGACCTCCAACAACTCGAATCCCCCGGACCGCTGGTCGGCATGGACGAGGATTCCGAGTTCCCGGTCGATTCGTGCCACATCGGAGTCGATGATCATCTGTATATCTACAGCGACGGGGCGTTCGAACTAACGCGGCCCGACGGAAGCGACTGGACATTCGAAGAGTTTGTTGCGTTCATGGCGCGGCCCGTCCCCGCCGACCGTAGCCGGATCGAACAGATGGTCGAGTTTGCCAGGCAGTTGCAGCAACGCGACGATTTTCAAGATGATTTTTCGGCGTTGGAAATCCAGTTTCCCGATGGCGTGTGATCGGCACACGCGGCGCCCCGTTTCACGAGCTGGAGCCCGTAGCAGGCGGACCGCCGCATGCAGTCGGCCGGCTCATGCAAACTGAACGATCGAACGAGCCGTTGACGCCAACCAACTATCGCATTGCCAGGGTGGCAGCCGCCTTCGGTCTGACCACGTTCAGGGTGCCAGGTACGATGGACATCCTTGTCCGTCAGCACGCCGTCCACGACTCTTGCGTAGCTCGACGCGACAATTTGACTCAATTGTGACGAGAACAACCAAGAAAATCGATGTTTCTCGCCCAATCGGCCGGCATCGAGCCAAACGTTATCT
>CAZSOG010000572.1:0-4595 GCA_964607555.1 uncultured Pirellulaceae bacterium
GACTTTCCAGGCCGGTATCATTAGTGTTGATCAGTGAAGATTAGTGTTCCTTGATGGCAGATGTCGTGAACGGCTACCCCATATCTTACTCTTAATCTTACTCTTACTCTTACTCTTACTCTTAATCTTACTCTTAATCTTAATCCTCTTCCGGCCCTTGCTGGTGAGGCACGCAGCGCAAATGAGATGATCTTAAAACCGGGGCGGAATCGTTGGCTGCCGCACAACGTGCGTTTGATCGACGGGCAAGGCGTCTATCTCCTGGACGCGTCCATCGGGCCAGCGGATCGTCACGCGCTCGACCGCCCTGGCGGCGCCCAAACCGAACGTGATGGTCGGTTCGGATTGTGACAGGTAACCGCGTGTTGGCATGACGCGACGGCGCAGGACGCGGTCACCGGCATGCAACTCCACGCGTGCCCCGATAGCGTCCCGATTACACGTCGTGCCGACCAGATGCAAGCGCAGCCAATGGTGACCTAATGCTTGGTCATTGCGTAACAGGCGCGGCGCCTGACCGTTGGCGGAGATCAACACGTCCAAGTCTCCATCGGCGTCCAGGTCGGCGTAGGCGGAGCCACGTCCCACGAGCGGGCGGAACGAATCCGCGCCGCAACTGGCCGCGGGGACCCGCAGAAACTCAGCCGAATGTTCCGCGCCCGCATTCCAAAAAAGTGTCGGTCGTTGCGCGTAGTGCTGACTTTGCTGGACCGTCCGAATTTCCGGTTCGATATGCCCGTTGGTGGCCAGGAGATCAAGCCGGCCGTCGAGATCATAGTCCCAAAAGAAAATTCCGAACGTCAATTCCAATCGCGTCAAAGGCCCTAGGCCGCTGGCGACCGCCGCGTCAAAATACTGCAGTGGGTCGCCGAGCGAAGCATAGATCGCGGTCATTTCGTTGGCGAAGTTGCCAACCACGACTCCCATCGTGCCATCGTCGCGGAACTGCGCCGCGTCGATCCCCATGGCACCGCGCGCCTGTCCCTGAGTGTCGTATGCCAGTCCGGACGCGACGCCAATCTCGTCGAATTGTCTGCCCTGTTGATTGTGAAAAACGAAATTCCGCACCGTATCGTTCGCCACGACAATGTCGATCCAGCCGTCCGCGTCCAAATCGACGGGGATCACACCCAGCGACTTGGCCATGGGCGCGCCGGTCGCCGAGTTCTTGATTTCGATGTGCGTCTCCTTCGACACGTCGGCGAAACGCCCATTGCCCTCATTGTGATACAGGCTCGGAAACGTGCCGCCAAAAGCGATCGGTGGCCCATAGGCACGTGCCGTCCCGTCGATCGTGAAGTGTTGGGCCAGATCAAGCTGTTTGGACCAATGAACGTAATTGCAGACGAACAAGTCGAGGCGGCCGTCCCGGTCGTAATCGAACCAGGCGCAGCCCGTGCTCCATTGGTCAGCCGCGCCCGTGATCCGCGCCGATTTCGACACGTCGGTGAAACGCCCCGCATCGTTACGGAAGAGGTGGTTGGGGCCGACCGCGGAGACAAACAGGTCGATGTCCCCATCATTGTCATAGTCGCCGGCCGCCGCTCCCATGCCGAAGCACGGGACCGCCAGTCCTGCCTGCCGAGTCACGTCGACAAACGACCAATCGCCGTCGTTGCGATACAGGGCCATGGTTGCGGGCCCGCCGGTTTGGGGCCGCGGGTCGTCGGGCCAGCGCCGCGCATTGATCAGCAGGATATCAACATCCTGATCGCCGTCAAAGTCGAACAACGCGCACCCGGACCCCACTGTCTCCGGGAGCAACCGGTCGCCATACGCGCCGTTTTCATGGACGAAGGAGATACCCGCTTCGCGCGTTACATCCGTGAAGGTGACCGACGGTATCGCGACTTGGTCGACGTCGCGAAGTTCCGGACCCACGACACGCGCGGCGCGCACCGGTTCCTCGGCCGGCCAATTCAGCCATGTGACGAACGTACCGATCAGGCCCATGCCGAGCACGATCACCAATAGACTGATCCGCAACGCCCGGGTGACTCGGTGCGCGCGTTGTTTACATGGTGGTTGCGCGGGGGGAGTCACGTGCGTCACGGGCCGGCCTCCGTCGCGGCCGCGGACGCTCTCGGCGAGTGCCTGCCCGCGATCGGCGCCGCCGGACGAAGTGTATAGATCACAACGGCCTGAGAAGCTCGGTTCGCGGCCGGATAGCGTTGCCGCGCCAAACCGACGGCCCGATCGCGCGCGTTGTCATCCACTCGGTACCGCGCGTGCAATGCACGGTGTCGCGCGGCCTGCTCCGCGTCGCCAAGTTGCCCATGGAGGATCCCCAGATTGTAATGCGCGGTCACGTTTTCGGGGTCGAGTTGCAAGGTCTTCTCGAACGAGCGCACCGCTTGCCGCAACCGTTTCACGCGTTGCTCTCCCTGGCGTCCGCTCGACGTCTGCTGCGCGCGATAGAACTGGGTCAATCCCAGCTGGTTGATGACCTTATAGTCCTTGCTGAAATCAAACCCGCGTCGTTGCATCTGTTCGGTGCGCATCGCCAACACGGCGTTCAAGTCGCGCTCCGCCTCCGCCAAGTGTCCCTGTTCGCGATTCACCAGGCCACTGAGCCAGGCGAGTGTCCACGGCGGCGGACTGGGCGTTGTGCAGCGTGCCGCCCGATGCAGCGCCGCCACCGCCTCGTCCAACCGTCCCTCGCGGTAGTATACGCGGGCGAGGTTGAGTGGCCCATCGTAGCGATCGAGACGCGCCACTTCGGCAAACGCGTCGGCGGCCTGCCGCAGCTCGGCCTTGCCCTTCAAGAAGAGCCCGATGCCGTAGTCGTTCCAACGTTGCCACGCGGGAATCGCACACCGGGCGTTGACCACGTCAGCTGCCACCCCGGCAACGGGCAACGTCACGACATCTTCGGCCAAGATCGTTATCGGTAACTCGTTACGATACGGAGCTCCGGCCCGATGCCCACGCAATGCGTTCGCGCCCGGCGCGGCACGCGCCAGTGTTCGATCGACGAAGTTCATGTACTCGGTGTCGAACTTGCGATAATTCAGACGCAACTCGATACGCACCGGAGCTCGAATGTCATCCGGTACGCGCAGCCGGTAGTGAACCGACTGCGCCGCGCCGGGCGGTATCTGATGATCGTAAAGCGGCACGAAAATGTCCTGCGCGTTACGCCGGTTGATCCGGTTGCCGTCGCGGTCCAACATGAACACGTTCACGAAATGGGCCCACGGATCGACTTGACCGTCCCGGCCCCGCGTCCCACTCTCGCCCAGGACACGGGTGCCGCTGGTCACGCGCAGACTGAGCCACACCTCATTGGAATCGGTTGTTCCCTGCGTGAAATGATGCCCGATCTTCAACGTGCGAATGACCGCCTCGATCAGGTACTCGCCGCCCGGTTTGAGCGTCGGCACGGCGGGACGCAGCGGCGCGTGGAGCGTGCCTTCAATCGTCCCTCCATCGCGTATTCCAAACAGATCCACGCGCACAATATCCTTTAGAAACTGCTGGTTCGCCTGGACCACGCCGGCCATGTGCTGAAGCCATGGGATCGCCGTGTTCGGGCCGCTGAACGAATGGTCGTGGATCGATCGTCCCGCCGTGGCGTCGAATGCTTGGGCACCAGAATCGTTCGATCGCGCCAGGGGCATGTGACAACTACTGCAGTTGCGCGAGGCCTTTTCCGGGTAGTAAAAACTGCGCGCGCCATGGCCCGATACCCCGCTGAGCAGGAAACTATCGTAGTGGTTCTGCCCGCGCAAGAATTCCTTGTAGTGCGTCACTTGCCAAGGTAAGTGAACTTTGTGACACGCGGAACAAAACTCCGCCGTCCTATGGACCGGCTTGAGGAACACCTGCTTGTGAAACGACGGCTTGGCTTTGATCAACGTATGGTTGATGAACTTCAGGACCGGGTTGGTGCTGGTCGCGAATGGATATTGAATCGTTTCATCGATTACGTAATCGCCGTTGCCCCGCACACTGTTCACATGCGTGATCGCGTGGCACGCGGTGCACGTCACGCCGGCCTTGCCGATCGGGTCATTGACCAGATCGAAATTCGGATCGTCGAAAGCGCCGGCGAAAAAAGGGACCGGGTCGTGGCAACCGGCACACCACCGCACGGCCTTCGTATCACCGTCGCGTTGGAGCAACGCCTCGCGCAAATCGAGGATCGTCGCCAGGTAGGCGGGATTGTTAAACGAGCTCCAGTGGTGCATGCTCCCCTGCCATTGACGATGCGCATCGGCATGGCACTGCAAGCAATACTTGTCCATCATCAACGATCTGGCCGGAATCAACGTGCCGTGCCGCGTTCGGGCCAGCGATGGCCGAAAAGTGTCCGCGCCCCGCGCGGATGCCGTGGCCTGCCAATTCAGCGGATCCCGCGTCTGCAAAACCACCAGCATCACGATGATCAGACTCAATGCGAAACCGTACGCCATGCCGACGCGCCAACGTATTCGACTGCCGGCCAGCCGATGCAACCAGTACAGCCACGCAACCGCCAACGGACTCGTGACGTGGAGCCAATAGAGAACGGATCGAACCGTCGGATTCTTGAGTTCAAATACGCCTTCGATTCGGACCAGCAGCAAGCCGGTGATGAGAATCGCGATCCCCGT
>CAZSOG010000573.1:0-4590 GCA_964607555.1 uncultured Pirellulaceae bacterium
GGAGTCCTTTTTCCACAGACGCCACGTCGTGAAGGTGCGGCGACCGGTCGGGCTTGGCTTGCCCGCAACCACCCATTTCGGCCACGATTTCAGCGTTCCATTGTCGTTGCGTGGGCTGTCTTCCGGCAAGTGCTCGTCACCGATCATGCGGTTGATCCAGAGATTGACCACTTTCACTTCCAGTGTATTCCGACCGGGTTTGAGGATCGCCGTCACGTTGCTACGGTACGGAGGCTTCCAGAAAATGCCCAAGTCCCGGCCATTGAGCTTCATTTCTGCCATCACGGCCACGTGGCCGAGATCGAGATAGTAAACCGGCGCGTGCGTGCTCTTTTCATCTTCTTGCGGGTGCCAGTCAAACGCCGCTCGATAGACGGCGGACCCCGAAAAGTACCGCACGTTCGGATCGGCGTGTTCACTCCATGAGATCAGCTTGTCCAACGATATTTTGTCTGGCGCTCCGCCGCCCGGGGCGAACCGGACTTCCCAAGGTCCGGGGATTTCGAAACGAGCGGGCACCGAGTCGACGGTCACTTGGGTCAATCGACCGGAGTGCGATAGTAACTCGTACAGACCCGCCTTGCGCGCCACCAGACGCACCCGACCGGCGGGATCGCGATGCACTCGGGCGATCGCGGTCGGCGGCGCCGGACCAGTGAGAAAGTCCACGGTTTCCGGATCGGTCGCCGCAACGTGCAAATGCTTGCCGGCGACCGTGTAGGCCACATCCAGCGTCTTGACGATGCCGAACGCCGGGTCATCGCCGGCCGCCAGGCGGCTGACGTGGAAACTGCTTTCGCCGGCGTCCAGCAATCGCTGCAGTTTCTCGCGAACGTCGCGCGTTCGCTTCGGGTCGTTCAACACGCCGTAACGGGCCTTGTCGACAATCACACCGGTTGCGGTTTGGCCCAATACAATGGTCTCTCCATCGCGGGCGCGCACGGTAAACGGCTGATCTTTGATCGAGTAGTGTATGACGAGTGTCTTCACGACATTCTCTGCAGGATCGCCGCTGGCGGCCATTGCCGTTACCGGAAAACGCAGTTCTTGATTGTCGGCCTTGGCTTGAACTTCTCGGGTCACATCGCGGGTTTGCTGCGGATCATCGAGCACGCCGTAGCGCGCCTCACGCACGACAATCTTGGGGGTCGGCTTTGCTGTGGCGGAGAGCAGTGCTTGACCGTTGCGACGCAGCTCCACTATCGGATCGCCGACTATCGGACGACGGAAAACGACAAACACGGACCCGTTCGGGCCGAGTGTAAGCGCGACGCGCGTGACGTTGTCCTGCTGTTGGTAAACGCCTGCCGGCTCGATGTGACCACTTTCCGGCGACCACAGCTCGGGCATACGTCCGGCCACGCGGAATGCGCACGTGGCAGTCGTTTCGAACGGCTTACCATTTGCCACAAAATAGATCTCGGCCGCCGGAGTTGTGCGGTGAATGAAACGCCACGGCTGCGTTGCCAGGAAGTCAGGCCCGACACCGCCTTGTTCCAGGACCTTTTGCGGCGATACGCCCCACACAACGCGTCCGCGGCCCAATGCGTGTTCGGTGATGCGCTGCGCGTCACAGTTCCCCCAGAGTTGGTCGGCCAGGCGCCGAACCTCTTCGTCACACTGCGGATAGCCGCTCAAACTTGGCGACTTCACGGGCGGTGGGCCAACAATGGTGGCCCCGACCTCGACCAGGTCTTTGAGCTTCGCCAGCAAACGCGGCGTCATTGCCCGGTTCGTTGGCAGCACCAGCAGCCGATAACTCATGCCATCTGGAAGAACGATGCGGCCGTCGCGGACCGACATGCGTTGTAACACGGCGTCGTCCGTGCATTCGTCCCAGTCATAGCCGAGCTGCGGATACTGACCGAAGCCCTGTGGTGGCGTCTGTGCCTGGAGATGGCAAATGTCCGCGACAAAGAGCCCTTGGCGCAAGAGGAATTGGCAGCGGGCGAGGTACTGGTGCCAGGCGGACGACTGTTCCCACCACGTTTGCGTGCGTTCGTAATGTTGACCCCACGGGCCCATCGTCATGCCGGGCCGGTAATCGAGCCACGGCTGCATGGCGTAGCGGTGAAACACGAACCGGTTGATGCCGTCGCAAAACGCACGATCGCCCAGTGCCTTGAGCAAGGCGGGATGCTCGCGCCATCGTTCCTGGTCGCCGGAAGTGAAAGCCTCGGCGCCAATGATGTGCTTGCCGTAAACGTGGCCGGCGGAGGCCATGCCGCGGCACGTTGCCAGCGCGGCGCCGCTGGGCGTCCAGAATTCGCCCATCGGCTCGTCCGCCTGGCCGCCATAGGGAATCGAATCGCATGGGCCGCCGTAGGCTTCCACCGTGAACCGCATGCCGCAGGTATTGGCCAAGTGGTGAAACCGGCCCGCATAGTTCTCGATGACCAATTCCGATATCGTCCGCCGCACGTCCCAAAGAAACCGTTCCGAAATCTCCAAACCGCCGACAACACGCCCCGTGAAGACGGGGAGAAACGGCGTCATGTCGTAGCCGCGACGTGCCTGGAATTCCGCGCGCATCTTGGCGGTCCAGTTCTGCACGCCATTTTCCCAGCTGTCGATGTGCGTGGCGACGAGTCCGGCCGGTGCATGCCGCTTGGTGATGCCGGTGTCGGTGGCAAGTTTCGACATCATGCCAGCGAAATGCGCGTCAATACCCGCCGTGCTGAGCTTATCGCATTCCAGCCCACGGCCGCTGGCCGGAGCGGGCGCGTTCTGCGCGCCGGTGCAAGTGTGACCGATGCGTAAGATCGTCCATCGACCGGCCGGCACGTCCCACACCAGCCGGCCGTTGGCGCCCATCCGGGCGGTTATGTCCGTGACAGCATCTTGTCTGATAATGTCACCCGGCGCCGGCGGACCGCCGCTGGGCTTCGGCTTCACGCGGCGCTGGAAAGCGGCCTTGGACTCGATGCCCGGAATACGATACTCGCCGACTGCCGGAATGGCCAGGACGACGATGTCGCGATAGAACCCGGCGACTCGCGGCGGCGCCGGCACGTCGCCGGCAAAGTGCCGCGGGCCGATGACGTTGGTTTCCGTCCAAGCGATTTGCTGCATTGCCTCAGCGGGTTTGATCCAGGGCCCGCCGCTGCCGTTCCAGCCCGCATCGTCATTCATATTGATTTCCAGGCCAAGTCGCTTTGCCTCGGCATGTACGTGGCGAAATAGCGCGCGCCAATTCGAGCTCATGAAGTCGACGGGCCCCACGGGTACGCCCTGGTCAACTTCCATGATTAACGCGCCACCGATGCCCACACGGCGCATCGCCTCAAGGTCGGCAGTGATCCCTTCTCGCGTGATATTGCCGTTGAGCCAGAACCAATAGACCCACGGTCGCGCGGCATCGGGCGGCGCGCTGAATCCCTGCTCAAGCAAAACCGCGCCAGCGGGAATGGAATTCTCCACCGCGCGGACCATTCTCGCGGCCCCAAGAACCACTACGATAATCAGCCAGAAAAACGTCGCACGTCGGAGGTTCATGTTCATCGGTTTTATCCCAGAATACGTCAACAGGAAGGCGGCCGCACGCCAAACGCGCGTGGACGTTGTCGTTGACGAGTCTTGTTCCGGTAGTTCAAACAGTGACATGTTTCAGGATAACCGGCGTATCGCCGACCAAGTGGGTCCGGAACAGCTAGCGGGCATCACCGGGAACGATCGAATGTTTCCGCTATCTGCGAGTTTGCTCGAGCACGAACGGTTGGAACAGGCCGTAGCCGGCGGTGCTGTATTCTTCACCTGGTGGTGGGCCGGTTTTTGGCGCGACGTGGAAGCTGGCCGGCCACGCCTTGCCGAACAAGGGGCCCGCATGGTGAGGACCGAGCGTATTGCGAAGCGTGCCGATGACCGTTACCTCGACGGTATTTGCGCCGGGGCGAATCTGTTCGGTGACATCGCACTGCCACGGCCGATGGCCAATGAACCCCGCCAGCTTGCCGTTGACAAGAACTTTCGCCACGCTGCCATACCAGTCGGGCAAGGTGACATGGTAGCGCCCGTCTGGATTCGGCACGTCAAATGTCTCCGTATACGCAACGCCCTTGGCATAGAACGGGTGCCCCTGCCTGTTCCAGCCGGTGCGTTTCAGTTCACTTTCATTGCTATCCGAATTGTCGGTGCCGCGCAAAGCAAGAGGCCGCGGAGGCATAATCACAAAACCCGATTGCGCCGACTTCAGCCTGAAATCGCCTAACACGTAGGCTGGTTCGATCTCATGCGTTATTCGAAACGGCGAAGCCTTCAACACAACCACATTGTCACCCGACCGGGCAACTCTTGAAATGTCGATTTTGGCAAAAGCTTTATCGAGCCACCAGTCACCCTCCGCGGCGGTTATGGGTTTGCCATTACAGGTGATGGTGTAGAGATCGGCCCGTTCGACGACAATGCAGAGTGGCTTGGGCACCGGGCCTTCCACGGTGAAGCGGTAGCGCACTTCGAACCCGCTATCAGCGGGAAACGTCTTGCTGATCAGCTCGTCGCGAAACTGCACGCAACTATCCCAGGGATTGCCCCCTTCCATGCCATTCTTTACGAAGGCCAGTTTCGAGGCCTGATAGAAATAGAGGCCCCGAT
>CAZSOG010000574.1:0-4590 GCA_964607555.1 uncultured Pirellulaceae bacterium
GAGAGGACTGCGTTTGCAGGCACCGAGCGTGTCGGTGTGGCGCGAGGGCCGGTGGGTCGAGCTGCTCCATGAGGTCGGTTGTCCGGGCGGCATCCAGCATGTCATGACAATCGATCTGACGGGCAAGCTGGTGCCGACTGACCGCAAACTGCGCATCACGAGCAACATGGAGATCTATTGGGACAGGATCTTCCTGGGCGTGCCGCTCGCGCGGGATGCCGTTCGTCTGCAAACGGTCACGGTACGCGACGCGGATCTGCATTTTCGCGGCTACGCACACGCCTATTCGCCGGACGGGCGCCGGCCCGAACTGTACGACTATGACAGGATCGAACGATCCATTCCATGGGATGTGATGAAGGGCCGATTCACGCGTTACGGCGACGTAACGGAATTGATTCGGCGGACGGACGACTGCTACGCCATCATGGCGCGTGGCGATGAACTGACGCTGCGCGTGCCAACCGATGCGTTCGCCCCCGTCGCGCCCGGATTGCGGCGGTCGTTCATGCTCAAGGTCGATTGCTATGCGAAGGACATGGACCTGATGACCGCGTGCGGCGCCACGGTCGGACCGCTCCCATTCCACACCATGCGGTCCTACCCGTACGGCCCGGACCAGCATTATCCGGACACCGAACAGACGCGCGTCTATCGCCGCCGCTACAATACACGGTAGCGATGGATCTTCGAGTGATGCTTGGGGAGAAATAAGAAATAAGAAATAAGAAATAAGAAATAAGAAATAAGAAATAGGAAATTAGAACCGGTCCAAGAACTTTGTTTCAAGCGTGTACGATGGACGTCCACGTCCGTCGACGCAGTGGATGAACGCTCGTGGCGGGCAGTCTTGTGACGGGTTCTTTTTGTTCAAGCGTGTGGTACGCTATATCCACGCGGGTACTTGCGGCCGTGCCAGCAACAGGAGTCACCGATGAGTCTTTCTCGACGCCAGTTTCTTACGACCGGGGCAACGGTTGCCGCCGCGGCAACCACGCCCCTGTTTGCAAGGTCGGAAGACCGTGCTCGCTATGCTAATTCAGTGCTTGCCGATCAGGATCTCCTGGCCTACTGGCGGATGGAGGGCGATCTGGACGACGCCAAGGGCCGAGCGCCGGGTATGGTCCAAGGAGGCGTGCCGCGATTTGTTCAGCGGTCTGGTGGACAGGCCGTGACACTCGCCCAGGGCCAGTTTCTGACCATGGGCCCCACGCCTCAGCTTGACGTGCCGATCAGCACGATCGAGCTGTTCTTCCAGCTGACCGCCACGCCGCCGAAGTCCCACAACCCATGTATTATCGCAAAACGATCGACGCGCGACGACTGCCGTTTCAGTCTGCATGTACACCGCGACTTGAGCCATTTCGTTCTTTGGAACGGCCAGTATCCGGTCCGTGTCGAACTGTTGGACGGCCCATTGAAGATCGGCCGCTGGTATCACCTCGCGGTGACGCATCTGCGCTATCGCGTGCAAGCCTACAACGAGTTCTACCTGGATGGTGTGCGGTGCGAGAAGTCGGCCATTTCGGCAATCAACCAGCGTGCCGTTCGGCTGCCGCTCCAGATCGGTGCATCAACCCCGGGCGGCAACGAACCGTGCACGATGGCGGCCGACGAGGTGGCGGTTTACGGCCGCTACTTCACTGCCGAGGATGCCGCACGCCATGCCGATCTGGCCGGCCTCGCCGATCGCCGTAAGTGTCTGTTAGCGGTTGCCACGGCCCGTGCCGCGAAACGGCACACGGAGCATATGCAGCGCGTCGCGCGACTGCTGGCGGATCCGGTTCTGACCGAGCGAGGAGAGCCCCATGTTTATCGACGCGAGCATCTGAAAGCGGTGCGCATGCCGGTTGGTGGGATTGGTACCGGCTCGATCGAAGTCGACGGCCAGGCGCGGCTGCGCGTATGGCACGTTTTCAACAACCATGCGCAGGCGGAACTGCCGCACAGTTTCTTTGCCGTGCGGGCGCAGACACCCGGCCGGCCGCCGGTCGTGCGTGCACTGCAAACCGAACCGATTGGATCGTTTCACGCCTGTACGGATCTTGCGTTTCGCGGCGAGTATCCGTTTGGCCGGTTCAATTTTCATGATGAAGCCTTGCCGATCCGCGTTCGCATGGAGGCGTTCTCGCCGCATGTCCCACTTGATGCGGACCGTTCGTCCGTGCCGTGTGCCGTTTTCTGTCTGACGGCCGCGAATCCGGGCGACAGACCGGTCGAAGTTGCATTCCTGGGTGCGCACCAGAACGCCGTTGGTTTTGGCGGCAAGGGCACCGTCGAAGGACGCACGCATCCAGCGTACGGTGGCAATGTGAACCGGGTCGTGCGTTGGCCCCGTACGACGGTCTTGCACATGACGTCCAACAGGGATCGAAACGGGGCGGCATATGGCGACATGACGTTGGCCGTATTTGACCCGCGTGCCGCAGCATCGGCAGCTTGGGAGGATCTCGATCGATTGCACCAGGATCTGGTCGGCGATAGTCATCCGAGCAATGTGGAGACGGCCGGGCCATCGCCTGCCGGCGAGACGCTTGATGGAGCACTGACGACAAGATTCACGTTGCCGCCGGGCGCGTCGCACACGGTCAGATTCGTGATCACCTGGCATTTTCCCAACGCGACGCACGGCGCCGGCGCATGGCAGTTCAAAGGGAATCGATACGCCACGCGATTCGAAAGCGCGCTGGACGTGGCGCGCTACCTCGAAAAGGACCTGGACGAGCTGCAGCGCGTGACGCGGCTCTATCACGACACGTTTTACCGATCAAATCTACCGCGCTGGCTGTTGGACCGTATCGGCTCGCAATCGGCGGTGTTGGCGAGCCCGACCTGTTTCTGGTCGGCCGACGGTTATTTCGGCGGTTATGAAGGGTGTCGAGAGGGTTCTGGCTGCTGTCCGGGCAATTGCGCCCATGTGTGGCATTACGCACAGTCGCACGCACGTCTATTCCCCGAAATAGCGCGGCGCATGCGTGAATCGTCATATCAATATCAGACGCCGGACGGGAACATTCCATTTCGCCACAGCCGGCCTTCGTCGATCGCGTTCGACGGGCAATGCGGGGAGATTCTCGGTTCGTATCGCGAGCATCTTTGTAGCGTCAGCGGCGATTGGCTGGATGCCCATTGGCCGAATATTAAGCGGGCGATGGATTTCGTGATCAGTCATTGGGACGCCGACGAGGACGGAGTGCCCGCCGGTCAGCAGCACAATACGCTCGATGCGGCGCTCGGCGGCAGCTCGTCATGGCTGGGTACGCTCTACTTGGCCGCGTTGGAGGCGGCGGCGCGCATGGCCCAGCGGCAGCGTGATACAACGTCCGTTGCCCGCTACCGGAAGATCTTCGCACGCGGCGCGAAGACGCAAGACCGCACGCTTTTTAACGGCGAATACTATGTTCAACGCTACGACGGTTCGGAAGGCGAGAACTACTTGAGCGGCTGCCACATGGATCAGCTTCTCGGGCAGTGGTGGGCGACGCAGTTGGATTTGGGGTGGCTCTATCCGGCGGACCACGTCAAGTCGGCGCTGCAGGCGATTTTTCAGTATAATTTCCGTACGAGTTTTCGTGGTGTCGACACGTCGCCGACAACCGTGCCGCGGCGTTTCGTGGTGGACGGCGACTATGGGACACTGATCACGACATGGCCCGCGGGCGGGCGGCCGGAACCGCCAAGTGCCCTCCGTTTCGCCAATGAAGTCTGGACCGGGTTCGAGTATTCGACGGCCGCGGCGATGATTCAGGTGGAGCTGGTGCCGGAAGCCCTGGCAATGGTCCGCGCGGCCAGCCAACGCTACGATGGCCGGCTGCGAACCGGAGTGACGGATCGCGCGTGGGGTTACAGTGGGAACCCCTTCAGTGATGACGAGTGTGGCAAGTTTTACGCGCGGGCGATGAGCGTCTGGTCGTTACTTCTGGCCTGCCAGGGTTTCGTCTATAATGGTCCTGCCGGGCAGATTGGTTTCCGGCCGAAATGGCGTCCCCACGACCACGCCAGTTTCTTCACGGCGGCGGAAGGGTGGGGGCTGTTCGTTCAGAAACAAGAGCCGCAGCGGCAGACAAACAAACTGGAAGTTGTCCGTGGCAAACTCGGTGTCCGGCGGCTGGTTTTGGAATTGCCCGATGACGTGGACGTAACCTCGTGCAAGGTCCGTGCGGCCGGCAAACTGTTGGCAGTACAGGCTTCTCGAGATGGGCGGGACCTCGTGCTTGAGTTTGCCGAATCGCATAATTTACAGGCCCCGGCCACGCTCGACGTATTGACGCAGTGGAGAGGATCGGCGCGGGAGAAGAGAGGTAAGAGATGAGAGAATACGTAACGGTTCATGGCCTTTGGCCGTGAACCGTTACGAACTGACGCATACCTTCGCGGCGGCGGCCGTGGGTCCGACCATGTTCGGGGTGCCAGGTACGACGGACATCCTTGCCCGTCGGCACCCCGTCCGCAACCTATGTGTGGTTCGTTGCAAGAACTTTAATCAAGTTTTTGGGGCAAGGTTCAGCCGTCCGTATGGGACCTAACATCGGGCGCGGGACAAGACCTGGCGCTGTGCGCGGGTCTCCTGACCCCGCACGGGAGCGACCG
>CAZSOG010000575.1:0-4587 GCA_964607555.1 uncultured Pirellulaceae bacterium
GGGGGGGGGGGGGGGGGGGGACGTACCCCGTTTGAGTTGTTTTCGAATCGGCACTCATGACAGAAGCCTCAATCGCCATCAAACCTGAATCGATACTAGTATTCTACCACAGCGGTCCGGATCGAGTAAATCAGCTGCTCAGTATCCGGCACCCCGTACAACAGCCTTCCGGGTCTTGCTGTCAACCTGCCAGTTGTTCTTCCGTAACGGGTTGCTTTCGTTCGCGACCGGACCGAAACGGACTCGGAATCGGCCAATGCCTACCTGACAATGATTTCCGTCCGCTTCATCGACGGACGTGGACGTCCATGGTACATGTTTGAAACCAGGTTTCGCGACAGGTTCCAAAAGAGTTTCCTTCGTGCGCTGCGCGTACTTCGTGGATTAATTCCCTATTCAGAGGGGTTCTGAGACAGCATCTGAATCCCAATCGATCAATTGGCCCGAGTAGGTCGCCATGCGGCCAACGATTGCGGTCATCGTGCTTTCCACGCCCTGGTCGCACTCATTGGGCCGCTCACCGCGCCGCAGTGCCGCGAACAGATCGTCCTGTTGTTGCTGCTGACCGCTCTGGTTTCCACGGCCCTTGCGTCTGCCGCGACGTTTTTTCAGGGTAGCGGCGGCACGCGTGGCATGGCCGTTCCAGAGCATGACGCCCGAGGCGTCGTAGAGCTTGGCGCCCCGGATATCCGCGTGGCCGTCGGTGCCCGTGGCAAACTCCGACACGCTGCGCCAACAGCCAGGCAAACGCCGGCATTGGCTGAACAGTTTGGTTCCGTCCCGATAAGTGAATTCAACGAAGTGCTGATCGTAAACTTGACCGTGTTCGGCGTCCTCGCGGGCATGCCGAGTCCCCTGTCCATTGGCCTGAATGGGATGGTCATTCAGCAACCAGTTGATCACATCGAGATTGTGCACACTTTGCTGGACAATGGAATCGCCGCCGAGCCACGTGAAGTGAGACCAATTACGTAACTGGAAATCCAATTCCGATTCGCGTGGCCGGCGGGGCAGGAAGGGGCGTGTGGACCCGTTCCAGTAGGTTCGGGCCAACAAGATGTGGCCGATCGCCCCGTCCTGGAGGCGTGCGATCGTCTCCTGGCAGACCTCATCGTGACGGCGGTGCAGCCCAACCGAAACGGCCAGCCCTTTTTTCTTCGCCGCTTCATTAGCCAGCATCACGCGTTGCACGCCGGCCGGGTCCGTCGCCAGCGGTGGCTCGGCGTACACGTGTTTTTCCGCGGCGACGGCCGCTTCAAAATGCACGGGCCGAAAGCCCGGCGGAGTCGCCAGGATGACAACGTCCGCGTCCGACTCAAGCACGCGCCGGTAGGCATCCAACCCGGAGAATCGCCGTTCGTGCGGTACATCGACGCGGTCGCCATGCCGGCTCTTGATGGCCCGGTAGGCACTCTGAATTTTGTCCGGAAAGGCATCCGCCATCGCAACCAACTGCAACGGCCCGCTGGTAGTATTCAATGCCTGCACGGCCGCCTCGGTGCCACGCGCGCCGCAGCCGACCAGCCCGATCTTGATCAGATCGGTGCCTTCGGCATGTACGGCTCCGGCCAGCCCGAGTCCTCCGCCGACGGCGCCGCCGGCCATGATCAAGGACGAGTTCTTGATAAACGCCCGGCGCGAGGTACGCGGATTCTCCGACCGTCGTTCCGATAAACTCATCTCGGCTCCCCGTTCGACGCCTGTGCCGGCGACCGGATCTCGCGCCCGCCCGGTGCACAAAAGACGCGCCTGCCAATGTTGGACCAGAGTCCGCCGTGTTCAGCGGCGGCCCTGCTTGCGATCGTAGACCGGTTCGGCCTTATCCCATTTCGCCTTTTTCTCGGCTTCGCTTGGCTCGACCAATGGTCGAATCACGCGAAAGCCAACGTGCAGCGCATCGGTGTGATACCAAATACTCTTGGGAATCTGGGGATCCTGCTCCTGCCAACTGGGGTCCGATTTCCCGCGCGCGGCACTTCGCAGACGCTCCGGGTCGTCATCCCAAGAGCCCCCCCGCACGACGCGTGGGAACTGTTTGGTGGGGATCGCCAACGGTGCCACCGCCACTTTCCCCTCGAACTGCTTGTAATAATCCGGAATGAACTGGTCCAGAACCCATTCGGCCACATTGCCGTGCATGTCGTAGAGTCCCCACGGGTTGGGCTTTTTTTGACCGATCTTGTGGTAGGCTTCGTCGCTGTTGTCGTAGTACCATCCATAGTCGTCGAGCTTATCCGGACTATCGCCGAACGAGTACGCGCTGGTGGTGCCGGCTCGGCACGCGTACTCCCATTCCGCTTCGGTTGGCAAGCGATAGTAACGACCGGTCTTCGCGGTCAGCCACTGGCAGAAGGTCCGAGCGGCGAACTGGGTCATGCAAATCGCCGGATAGTCCCGCTTGCCCATGCCAAACGTCATGTCGGTGTACGGTTCCGTCGGTTGGGACAACTGGTACTCGTTGGCTGCCTTATCACGCGCGTTTTCTTCCTTGTGTGCCAGTTTGCGCCGTTGGATATCCAGATCGAACATCCAAACCTCATAAACGTCCCACGTGATTTCGTATTTACCCATCCAGAACGGTTCGACTTTGACCTTATGTTGTGGCCCCTCACATTCTTCTCGTCCGGCCTCGGTATCCGGGCTACCCATGACATACTCGCCCCCCTTAATGGGCACCAGATCAATCGTCGCGTCCGTGTGCTCAATGATCTCCGTATAGGGCTTCATTTCGGCCGGGATTTTGGCACGAGCATCCGGGTTTGGGAGCACGGGGCGCTGGCGCTGGTCGGCCGCTGTGCCGCAATCGGCCAGGACGGCGATCAAGAAGCCCGCCAGGCAGCAGATCGCTGCCGTGAACGGCTGGACTCGAGAGGGATGCGAACACCGATTCTCACTCGAAAGGACGTGCGCGCCGTGCGTGCATGCGTCCAAGCGAACAACGGGAGCGTCATGGAACGAGGGCGCACTCCCTTGTGGGTTGCGGGCCACCCGCATTAGGCTAGACATAAGCTATGGGTCCTTTCCGCTAGAAAACTTGTCGAGAAAAACAATGGACGGCGTGAGCGCCAACAGGGCCCCGTCACTTCATTTCTGAAAGCAACACATGAGGCATATCATACTGACAGCTGGGCTCTTTTGGGCAGGGGTGGTCGGGACGGCGTCTGGAACCGAGCAACTGACGCGGTTTGAGGCTTCCGAGCCGCACATGGGAACCAAATTCATTATTGTATTGTATGCTGCCGACGCGCCGTCCGCAAATCGGGCCTTCAAAGCCGCGTTTTCTCGTATCGCGCAACTGGACGGGGAGCTGAACGACTACGATCCGGCCAGCGAACTGAGCCGGCTTGGCGATGCCGGGCCGGTTGGTCATCCGATTCGTTTGAGTGACGATTTATTTGCGGTATTGGCAGCCGCCCAGGCGGTATCTTGCTGGAGCGACGGTGCGTTTGACGTCACGGTTGGGCCGTTGACCAAGCTCTGGCGGCGGGCCCGCCGCCAGCATCGTCTGCCGCCCCCGGCGCGGCTCGCGGCGGCTCGGAAAGCAGTTGGCTGGAAGAAGTTAGTGCTGGACGCGGACCAGCATTCCGTCCGCCTCGACGCCCCCAACATGCGCCTTGACCTGGGCGGTATTGCCAAGGGGTTCGCTGTCGATCAAGCACTGGCCACGCTGCGCGGGCTGGGCGTGAACCGCGCGTTGGTCAACGCCAGTGGCGACCTCGCGGCCACGGATCCGCCGCCGGGCAAGTCGGGCTGGAAAGTTGCGATCGCGCCGCTCAAACCCGATCGTCCGCCAACGCACTTTGGCGTGCTGACCAACCGCGCCATCGCCACTTCCGGCGATGCTTACCAGTACGTGGAGATTGACGGCGTGCGGTATTCACATATTGTCGACCCACGCACGGGATTCGGGCTCCGCCGGCGCAGCAGCGTTTCGGTACTCGCCAACACATGCACGGTGGCCGATGCGTTGGCCTCCGCCGCGAGCGTACTCGACCCGACCGATGCGCTGGCCCGAATCAAGTGCCGCCCGGGGACCGAGGTCATGATTGTTTACCGTCAATCCAATCGGCTCGTGACTGTGATGACCGATGGCTTCAAACAGTGGCTCGTGCCGCGGCAAACGCCGTTCTCGAGCGGCACGAGCGAGACAACCGTGCATGGTACGAATCGCCACGAATGACGGCGAAAAAACGCACGGGTTCGTTGCCACGGTTCGGCAAACAGCCCGACCGCAGCCAGGTGGGCGGCACCGGTAGGTCGGTTCTCCGAACCGACCGCGCGCTGCCCCAAGCGCATGTCCCCACGCACGTCCCTCACGGCCCCTCGAGCAACCGGAATCCCACGCGGGCCTGATCCCAAGATGTGGTGGTCTGATCTGGGTTCGACCGAGCGGCCGGCGAATTGTTGGACAGCGTCACTTTTTCGCTATTGGTCTGTCAATAGTTGGCTTGTCGGTATCCGGCCCCCACCCAGCTGGTCTGGGTGGGGGCGGGAAAGTGGTTGAGTTGCGGGCGCGCTGTAGTGGAGAATCACTTGCTCCACCCAGACGAGCTGGGTGGGGGCAGGAAAGTGGTTGAGTTGCGGGCG
>CAZSOG010000576.1:0-4584 GCA_964607555.1 uncultured Pirellulaceae bacterium
CACAATCCGACGGCCGAGCGTATCGCCCCTCTCATCTAGGATGTCGCGGTGCCCCACGGCTATCCGGCGGAGCAAGTCGATCAGTGGGAGACGCCGCGTTGTTACGCGACGTACGGTGAGGGCGTGGCATCCGCGCATAAAAATAGTCCGGACGATCATTAGATCAAAGTCCGGACTGGGTCCCCCCTGGGATTGTCGGGCTGTAGCTTAACGGTGTTTGCTGTTTCGTCACTGCCTGACAAGACCAAGATATCGGCAGTGGCGTGCCCGGACTTTGGGGTTCTGTCGCGTTTTTTCAAAGACGTGCGAGAAATCCGCCAGTTGGGCCTTTTTCTTGAGTTGGTCCTCGAGCAAATACGCGGGACGTCGCCGTCCGTCGATGAAGCGAATGAACGGCCTGCCGAGTCCGTCTTGTCACGGGTTTTTCGAATGCGGAACACAACTTGGCCGAATCACGAAGGTTCCTTCGTGTCCGTCGGGCTGCTGCCACATGGACGCGCAAAAACGGGCACGTTTGCTCATTAAGTTATATGAATTATGCCGATTATAGCGGTAGGGCGCCCGTGGGCTGCGCTGACTGAACGTCCATGCACTGTGCAGTGAAAGGACTCCTGCCGTGTCGCAAGATCGCAATTCCGTCTTGAGCATGTTACGTAATCTGGGCTGGCCGCTGGTTATTGGTTTGGGCATGTCCGCCCTGTTTTATGCCGCGTTATATCAGGGGATTTTGGATTCGGCCATGGCGCGGCGCTATTTTGCCGGGCACCCGGTCTCGATCTGTGCGACCAGCATGTTCTTTGTTGGGCTGGTGGCCCTGAGTTTCAAACTGGCCAACATCATCGGGCAGCTTCATTTGTCGCGTCGTATCGGGCTCGACGAGTCAGGCATGAGGCTACCGATCGACGCGTGCGGTCGGATGCTTGACGGTCTGGAAGAACTCTCGGTATCCGCGCGCCGCTCGTATTTGGGCAGTCGTTTACGGGAAGCGCTTGAGTATGTTGAGCGGTCGGGATCGGCGGCCGCGCTGGACGAGCACGTCAAGTACCTCGCGGACGTCGACGCGGCGCGGCAGCAGGACAGTTATGCGTTGGTCCGCATCATCATCTGGGCGACGCCCATGCTTGGCTTTCTCGGCACGGTAATCGGTATCACTCGGGCACTGGGTGACTTGGACCCGCACGAACTGGCGACGTCGATCCAAACGGCGTTTCAAAGCTTGGTGGCCGGCCTGTATATCGCGTTCGACACGACGGCGCTCGCGCTGTCGTTGTCGATTGTCCTGATGTTTTACCAGTTTTTCGTGGAACGACTTGAGACGCAGTTACTGGCCGAAGTCGATGCGCGGACGGACGAGGAGTTGATTGGTCGCTTTGCCACGGTCGGATCGACGGGCGACCCGCATTTGGCATCCGTCGAGAACATGGCGACCGAAGTGATCCGCAGCAGTGAGAGTCTGGTTGACCGGCAGGTGGAGCTCTGGCATTCGGCCATGGAAACGGCCGAGCAGCGTTGGTCGGGAACGGTCCAGCAGGCGACGGTGACGATCTCCGCGGGATTGGAGACGGCCATGGACCGGTTCGCCCAGCGCGTGGCGCAACTCGAGCTTGAGGCGGACGACCGCGTGGGAAAACGATGGCAGCAGTGGCAGACACTTTTGTCGAACAACGCGCGCATGCTGCAAGCCCAGCAACAGGAGATGTCTCGGCAGGCCGAGGTGATAGCGCGCGCGGTCGAGGCAACGGGTGAGGTGATCAAACTGGAAACGGCGTTGAACGAGAACCTGAAGTCCTTGGCCGGTGCGCGGAACTTAGAGGACACGGTGATGAGTTTGGCGGCGGCTATTCACTTGCTTAACACGCGACTGGGCGAGTCGACGGACGAGACCAAGCGAGTTGACTTACGCCCGGGGGACTCTCAGGGGCGGGCCGCATGAGTCGTTATCCTGTCAGAAAAAAAGCGGTGGGCGTCTCCCTGTTTCCTTTTCTGGCCGTGCTGATCTGCACGATGGGGGCCCTGATCGTACTGTTGGTCCTGGTCGTCCAGATGGCGCACGTGGACGCGTCCGAGCAGCCCCCGCAACCACTGGACCAGGCTGAAATGGAGAAGGAATCGTATGAGTGGCGGCTCGGGCTGCTGCAGCAACAGCACAAACAACTGGATGCGGACGTGCAACGTAACGCGGCCGAATTGAGCCATCTTGAACAGCATATCCGCGAGCTGGAACGACGCTGGAAGCAACTGGTCGCCGAGGCGACCGACCTCAAACAACGCGTTGATCACGGCGCCGACGACTCGACCACCACGCGGAACGAACTGGCACGAGTGCAAGCGGCGATCGCCACGGTCAAGAACGAACTTCAGGTGGCACGTCGGCGCGCGGCCACGCAACCGCCCGTCTATGCGATCGTTCCCTATGACGGTCCGAACGGAACGCACCGACAGCCCATCTATCTGGAATGCACCCAACAAGGGATCGTCGTCCAACCGGATGGGATTGTCTTGCGAACCGGTGATCTGGATGGGCCGCTCGGGGCCGGGAACCCGCTGGACGCTGTCCTGCGTGCGATTCGCAAGTACCAGGGTGAGCTGCAAGGGGCCACGACCAGTAACGCCTATCCCCTGCTGATCGTGCGTCCGGATGGGGCCGAAGTCTACGCGTTGGCACGCGCTGCGATGCGTGTCTGGGACGATGAGTTCGGGTACGAGCTGATCGATGCCGAAAAGCGGCTTGAATTTCCACCCGTCGATGCGCGCCGTGTCGAATTGCTCAAGAAAGTCGTTGCTGACGCGCGGTCTCGACAAGCGATACTCATCGCCGCGATGCCGAGTCGTTATCAGCGGAGCGACCAAGGGTCCGGTTTCGTCGCCGCGCCGGAACGGGGCGGGACCGGAACGCGCGGCGGTCCCCGCGCCGCGCCACGCGGACGTCGGACCGGCGGGTTCGGACGCGGTGGAGACGCACGCTTTATCGACGGCAAGACGGACCGAACCCGGGTGGCCAATGCTCCACCGGAAACGCGGCAAACGGTCGGCGGGCCCGTGCGGGAAGGAGAAGCCGGAGGTAGAAAAGGAGCCACGAGCGGCGCCGCCGTGGATCCGCTCGCCAAACATCGAGGTCCCAATTGGGGACTGCCCCAAGCGGCCGATGGCGGCACCGGAATCGTGCGCCCCATTCGTGTCGCCTGCCTCGCCGATCGACTTGTGCTGTTGCCCGATCGCGGGGCGCGACAGGCACCCGACGTCATCTTGATCAACGGGTCGATGATCGACGAAATCGATACTCTCGTCGGTAAGGTCTGGGACCAAGTGGACGGCTGGGGGATCGCCGTTGCCGGCGGCTATTGGAAACCCGTACTGCACGTCGACGTGCCCGCCGGCGCCGAATGGCGGTTTGAAGAGCTGAAAACTCTGTTGCTGGGAAGCGGCCTCGAAGTGCAAAAGGGCAACCCGTGAGAAAACGAACGCGACCGCACACTGAAGCGCCCGGCCAGGATTCGTTCCTGGATGTCGTGGCCAACCTGGTCGGGATCCTGATCATCCTCGTCATGATCATCGGAGCCCGCGCCAAGGATGTCATTCAACATGGCGATCCCAACGGTCCCACGCCAACCGAGGAGACTGCCGAGACGTCCAACGCACGCAACGCGATGACCCGCGAATCGCAAACCGTGCGCGACTTGGCCGAAAAATCCCAACAGCAACAGTTCGAAGTGTCCTACCGGCATCGAGAACGGGATCGCATGCTCGAGCTGATCAAAACGGTCGAGTTGGAATTGGCGAAAAAACGCGACCAGCTCGGCGCGAAGTCACGACAGGCACATGACCTGCACATGCAGCTGGTCAAGGCACAAGACGCTCTGCGGGACCTGGAGATGACGCGCGATGCGATCCAAAACGCGAAACCGACCGTCACGCAAATTAAACACCGCCCAACACCCCTTGCCAAAACCGTCTTCGGCCAGGAAGTGCATTTTCGACTGGCCAAGGGACGCGTCACGTATGTGCCACTCACCGAGCTGGTCGCGAAATTCAAGGACGAGGCACGATCCAAAGTGTGGAAGTTGCGCCAGTCACCGAGTATTACCGAAACGGTCGGTCCGATTGGCGGCTTCCGGCTGCGCTATACGTTGAAGCAGATCGACCGGAAAGTGGCCACCGGTTCCGGAACCGTCACGCAGAAAAGTGTTCAACTGGACCGCTTCGTTCTCGTGCCCATCACCGAAGACCTCGGCGAACCGTTCGCCGTCGCCATGCAGCCGAAGTCCAAGTTTCGCAGCATACTTGATAGCTACGATCCCAGCCGGGTCACCGTGACGGTCTGGGTCTACCCGGACAGCTACCGTCACTTCCACCAGCTCAAGGAATCGTTGTATCGGCTGGGGTTCCTGACCGCCGGACGGCCAATGCCCGAGGGGCAACCCATCACCGGCTCGCCCGATGGCACGCGCTCCGCCGCCCAATGACGCCCGCCCGCTCAAAACTGGAGGGGCATGGCCAAGCCGCGTCCCAAAAACTTGATTCAAGGGCGACAACTCTCCCCCCCCGAAGTCTCTAATTATGGTAACCGTTCACGGCCTTTGGCCA
>CAZSOG010000577.1:0-4583 GCA_964607555.1 uncultured Pirellulaceae bacterium
GGAACAAAAACCGGATAACATTGAATTCGTGTCAATACCAATGTTTTAACAGCCCGGAACGCCCCACCCCAGTCCGAAGCCTCTCATTGCCCATAACCTGCCACCAGGGCGAAGCCCCAGCGCGCCAAGAATGCTACGGTTTCACATGGTTTTGTGGAATAATCGGGGGGTCAACCCGCGGGGAATTGCCGCTATTTCGTACGGCGAACGAGGCACGCGGCGAATTCCTTGGGGGATTCGGAACTTCTGTCCGGTTTTTGGCGTCGAAATCTACCCGGCTTGCTCTGTTTGCCGAGCTGTTCGATTCACGCATTGTTGGGAATTCACCGACTATCGGCCAAGGTGATTGGCCTGCACAAGGGTATTTGTCATGAGTTTACGACGAGTGTTTCCGATCGTGGCCGCCGTTGGAGGTTGGCTGTGCATGATGGGTTTGGGACAGGCCCAGCAACCCAAGCGGGCCCCGGCCGCCGGCGCGGCGACTTCTCCCGATGATACGGCACTGCGCGAGCAGACGATTTACATTCCGTATGACAAGCTGAAACGCGTATTCGAAAAGCAGGGACGCGGCGTTTTCTTGCCCTATACGGAATTCCAGAAGCTTTGGCAAGCAGCGCGCAAGGCGGCCCGGCCAACACCGATCGTGAAACAGCCCGTCGATGCGCTGATCAGTCAGATCGACAGCGCGGCAACGATCGCGGACCAGGTCGTCAACGTCGTGGCCACGCTGAAGATCGAGATACTGGGCGACGATTGGGTCGTGGTGCCGCTACGCTTGCGCAACGCCGCGATACGATCCGCGACGATTGCGGGAAAACCGGCGCGCGTCGTGTTTGATCCGAAGGTTGGGTACAAGCTGTTGCATCACAAAACCGGCAAGGAGGCGGAGCAGATCGAGTTGCGCATGGAATACAGCCGTGCGTTCACCAAGACGCCCGGACAGAGCAGCGTTGCGTTCGAGGCACCACAGGCGCCGATCAATCGTTGGAAGATCATTGTGCCGGAGACCGGGATCACGGTGAACGTCGAGCCGATGATCGCGGCCACGCGCGCTCCGACGGACAAGCAAGAAAAGGTCGCGGATCACACCGAATTACTGGCTTTCGTCGGCGCGGCACCGACGGTCAAGATTACCTGGAACCCGAAAGCCGAGGGGGCGAGCGGGCTGACCGCGTTCGCGACGGTCAACGCGCAACAGCAGGTCGTGGTTTCGGAAGGTGTCATGCGCACAACGGTTCTGTTGAACTACGAGATATCCCGGTCCACTTTGACCCAACTCATCTTGGAAGTGCCCGCGGATCAAAAGGTCGTCAACGTCTACGATCGGAACGTGAAGCGCTGGAAGGTCGCGTCAAATGTCGGTAAGCAACAACGTGTCGAAGTCGAGTTATTCGAGGCGACACGCGGCCAGCAATCGCTGACGATCGAGTTGGAACAGTTTCGCAAGACAAGTGAAAAGTCGAGCGAGATCAGTGTTCCGGTGGTGACGGCCGTCGGTGTCGGCCGGCAGCAGGGGATGGTCGTCGCACGCCTGGATCAAGGGTTGCGCGGCGAGGCGATTCGTCGTGTGGGCCTGTTGCAGTTGGACCAGAACGACTTGCCGGCCACATTGCGCAAGACGGCCTGGGCGTTCGCATACCGCTATGGTGCCGTCCCCTACGAACTCGCGCTGCGGGTCGAAAAAGTGCAACCGCGCGTCTCGACGACCGAGTTGATCGAGGCTTCGCTGTCAAGCGATCGACTCGAACTGGATTGGCAAGGTCTCTATCAGATCGAGGACGCGGGTGTGTTCCAGCTGCGCGTTGATTTGCCGGACGGATTCGAGGTCCGGGACGTCCAGGGAAAGCGTATTGGCAAATCGGCGGCCGCCACGGTGGATTCGTATCATCGCGTTGCGCCTGACAGCGATACATGGCTTGTGAACCTCGCCAAGAAGGCGATCGGCAGCGTCGGGCTCGAAGTCAAAATGCGCCGCGCGCTGGACGATCCCAATCTACTGACCCCGACCGGCAAATCATCCGTCGTGCCCGTCCCCTTGATCCGTGCCACCAGCGCCGATCTCGAGTTCTCGCGCGGCACGCTCGTCTTCAAGTCTCCGGAGAGCCTGCGCGTGAATCCGGAAAAATCGGACGGCATGCGCAGTATCTCGTTTGCTGAGGCCTACCAGACCGTGCCGGCAGCGCCGTCCAGTGGCGCCCCGGTCAAGCCGGTCCTGGCATATGCGTTTACCAAGGGTCCGGCTGCCCTGATCGTCAACGTGGAACGGCGGCGCCCGCAGATTACGGCGCGGCAGTTGCTGCAGACGGAAGTGGAGGCCGGCGTCGTCAAATACCACGCATCCTTCTATTACGACATCAAATACAGCGGTGTGAAGTCGCTGCGCATCGATGTGCCCGCGGATCTGGCCGACGATATCCGAGACATCACGAAATCGCCGCGCCGGTCCGTGGCGGAACCACAGCCGGATGACGTGGCCAAGGGCTATATCGCGTGGTCGTTCGCCGGCGAGGCCGAGTTGCTGGGCCCCGTTCGGATTCAATTGGCGTGGGAGCAGAAAATCGACGAGTTGAAGGTCGGTACCAGCCGGGAAGTCGAGTTGCCGCGACTCGTTCCACGGGCGGTGGACCGAGCGAACGGGCAGATTGTCATCAGCAAGTCGGAGTCCATTGACGTGCAGCCAACCGGCAAACCGAAAGGCTTGCGCCCCATTGATCCGCAGCACGACCTGATGCCGGAAGCCAAGATCAAGGACGCCGCGATGGCGTTTGAGTTCGTGAGCGACTGGGCGCTGACCATTGACGCCCGGCGTTATGAAGCGGCGCCCGGGAAACAGACCGCCGTCGAACGGAGCGTTGTTCGGATCGTTGCCCTGGCACAGGGCGAGTTGTCCGTGCAGGCGTTGTATCGCATACGGAGCTCGCGGCAACGGCTGGCGATCCAGCTGCCGGAAAAGGCCGAGTTCGACGCGCAGCCGCTGCGTATCAACGGGAGTCCGGTGACGCCGGAGCAGGACTCGGCGACGACGATCTTCGCGCCCCTGGTCGATCAGGCGGACGACATGCCGTTCTTGCTCGAATTGCGTTACAGTGTCGCGGGCCAAGCGTCCCGTCTTGACTTGCCGTCGTTTCCAGACGGCGCGGCGGTGGAGAAAGTCTATTTGTGCGTCTACCTTCCCCGTAAGACCGTTGTGTTGCATAGCAGTGGCCCTTGGTCGAACGAGCAGGAATTCGACTGGGCGACCATGACGACCGCCGCCGGCGCCGGCGGCGACGCGGAGTTGCTGCAGTGGGTGGCGGAAAATGTGAAATCCGGTTCGAACGCCGGGTTGAGTTCCGCGCAGGCGTTCCCCGTCGGTCAAACGCGTTTGAGTATCTATTCGACGCTGCGGCCGGCACAGCCACCGGATGGGTCGTTGCGCCTGCGAACCATGAATCGCAATGTGTTCAACGGACTGGTGATTCTGGTGCTCGCCTTGGTCGGCTTGCCGTTCTACAAACGCTCGTTTCGCAGCCAATGCGCCCTGTTGTTGCTCATCGCGATGATCGTGCTCCTGATCGGTGTTTTCGTCCCGGAGACTGGCACGGCGATTTTGTTCGGCGTATTCCCAATTGCAGTCTGTCTGCTGGTATTGCTGTGGCTGATCGGCCACGTTCTTTCGTTCCGGCTGCGGGGCTTGTCGCGGCCGACGCCGCCGGGCGAACCGGCCGCGCCAAGTTCGAACCAAACTCCAGGCGATGGACAGAACGAAGTGGACGCGGATGCCAAGGCCGAGGACGGCAATATCGCGCCGCCCGAGAACTCGACGGACGCAGCGGACGACAAGAACAGCGACGACGAGAAAACGTCCAGCGAGAACGGAACGTCGAAGGGCGATGAGCAGGAGGGCCAGGACCATGCTTAAGCGCTACGATAGGGAGTTCCAACGTGACCCGACCGCACGGCGTGGCTGCACACCGTGCGGGGCCGGCATCGTTCTGATGTGCGTTCTGCTGCCGGTCGTCTCGATGGACCTTTCGGCCGCGGAAAAGACGCCACCGCCCGAGCGAACGCTGTTTGTTCCGTTCGAGGACCTGCCGATCATACTGGGTGGCAAGAACCAGCGTGTGTTCATGGCGCGCGCCGAGTATGAGCGCCTGAAGAAGCTGGCAAGGCAACGCACGCCCGAGAAGGCTCCGGTGGCCACGATCATTACCAATGCTGCGTATCGCGCGGCGATCGACGCGGTGCTCGCGACGATTCTCGGTACACTCGACATCGCCGTGGAGCAGCCGGGACTGCACGTGATCGGTCTGGATCTGGCCGGCGTCCGACCATTGTCGGCCACATTGGACGACAAACCGGCGCCGTTGGGCAGGGACGCGAAGGGCCGGGTCGAGTTGATCATCCAGGGCGTGGGCCATCACCGGTTGGAGCTTCAGCTGCAGGCGATTGTGGCGGTGGCTGCTGCCGAACAGACGCTGAATGTCCAGGTGCCGTGGGGAACTACCTCGACGTTGCAGCTTGACGTGCCCGGCAACGTCGAGGTGAAGAGTGGCGCGAGTGTTATTTCACGCCGCTACGATGCCGCGAAGAATCGAACGGAG
>CAZSOG010000578.1:0-4568 GCA_964607555.1 uncultured Pirellulaceae bacterium
TGGAGGCATTCTTTGTGGGGCGATGAGCAAGGCGCTGGCCGACGCGGGTGCCCGAGTCGCGGTGCTCGACGTCAACGTGGAAGCTGCACAAAGAGTGGCGGACCAGATTATCGCAACCGGCAAGGAAGCGAGCGGTTTTCAGGCCGATGTTCTGAGTCAGGACAGTTTGCAGCAAGCCGCCGCGGCGATCCATCGGAAGTGGGGCCCGGTGGACATTCTGGTGAACGGGGCCGGAGGGAATCGTGCCCAGGCCACGGCGTCACCCGATGGCTCCTTCTTCGATATCCCGGCCGACGCGATCCAGTGGGTCTTCAATTTGAATTGCCTCGGGACCATCATGGCGAGTCAGACGTTTGTACGTGACATGGTGGAACGTGAGACGGGGGTTGTGATCAACATTGCCTCGATGGCCGGAATCCGTCCGCTGACGCGCGTGGTTGCGTACTCCGCTGCCAAGGCCGCCGTCGCCAATTTCACGCAGTGGCTGGCTGTCCATCTCGCCCAACAGTACAGTCCCAATATCCGCGTGAATGCGATCGCGCCCGGGTTCTTCCTGACCGCGCAAAATCAATACTTGCTGGTCGATGACGCGACCGGCCAACCGACGCCGCGCGGGCGGACGATCCTCGATCATACTCCGGCCGGACGCTACGGCGTGCCCGAGGACCTGCTGGGGACCTTGTTGTGGCTGGTCAGCGACGCGGCCACTTTCGTAACCGGGACTATCATCCCGGTGGATGGCGGATTCAGTTCGTTTTCCGGGGTGTGAAGGCGGAACGCCCGGACGTCACCGACGCGTGTGCGGGAACTAGGAACCGCAAGCTGGAACCTCGAGCAGACGGGAACCACGAAGTACTCGAATCTCACGAATAAGATGCCGGCATAACATGTGGAGAGTTGATGCGCCTCGTCGAAACGTCCAACGCCGTCCGTCTTGCTCAACCTGGCGGAATGGACGACAATAAAGTGCATCGTTGCCGGTGACGCGAAGCGTAGGATGGCCCAATGGAGGTTTCGCCATGAGTTGGATTCCGAAGAAAAACGTCGTCGTGCCGTGTGATTTCTCGGAGGACTCGCTTGCCGCATTGGATGTCGGCTTGCAGCTGGTCGCCGCCCCGTCGGATGTTCATGTGCTGCACGTGTTGCCGCAATTGTCGCCGCTGGAGCCGGGCGAGTTGTGGGAGACGATCGATGATCAAAGCCGCGTCGAACACGCAACTCAGATGATACGAGATCGGCTGGCCGATCCCAAATACCAGGACATGCGCGTCGAGGTCCGGTTTGGCGACCCCGGCCGCACGATTGCGCGCTATGCTCAAGAGATCAACGCGGACCTGATCGTGATGCCGTCGCACGGCCGGACCGGTTTGGCGCACATGCTGATCGGTTCGGTTGCCGAACGCGTCGTCCGCCTGGCTCACTGTGGCGTTCTCGTCCTACGCCACTGATCCATTTTGGCAAGATAGGCAAGTTCGCCGCGATCGGCCCAAACGCAGCGCCGGGCCACTGCCATCTGGGTGTTTCCTTGCGCGCTCGGGAAAAGCTGCCGCCGAAGGCCCCCGCCCCCGCCTTTTACTTCAGTAACTTCCATTCACTTGCCGTCACTTCAAGGCCCGTATGGCCCTTGTATTGATCATAGACCTGACGCATCTCGGAGATCGAATCGAAGTAGCCGACGATGAATGCGGCTTGAAACGACTCTCCGCGCTTGATCGGCTGCCCGCCGATTTCCTCGATCATGCACACGTAACCACGCTGGTGGCACCAGGCTTCGTGGACCATGGCGGGGGCGAGCGTCATTCCCGCCAACCAGGGACCGTTCGTGCCGGTGGCCGGATCGCGAAACCCTGTTTTCTTGTCAAGTAACGACTGACGCCGCACGCCGCTGACGTATCCTTGCTTGGCAATGGACGCCTCGATTTGCGGCGTGACGATCGCAATCTGCCCGTCCGTCTCCAAGACCTCGTAGTCACCCAAGCCCAGAACCGACGTCGGCCTACCAAACAACAGGCAAACCAGGGCGAAGATCCAGTAGCGATTCCGCATGACAAGATGCCTCCCGGGGTGCTCAACGTGACGAACGGCGCCGCATCGCGCCGTGATTCGTCGCCACGAAATGGTGTTGATTGTCGGTTTCACTTTCTTTTTCTAGTCAGCGAACAGTTCCTGGAAGACATCGCACAACTGCTGGCCGTACAGCAGGAAGACATTCACTTCTCCCGCATCGCCGATCTCCCACCACAGCGGCGATGCGATTGTCATTCCATTTCGATGACAATCCCCTGATATTTGTCGACTTTCGGAAGTATCACGTGGAGTACGTCTCTCTCGACGTGGTGCGAGAAAGCCGCGGGCGCGAACAGCGTGACACCGGTCACGCGCTTTCCATGAGGAATCTTGTATCGGACGGTCACGTTCTCGATCGCTGGAATGTAGTAGACGTTTTGTTGCGGGCTTTCGTGTTTGCAGCCGGTCCAGTTGATCAAGTGCAGAACGCGCGTGTCCCCTCGTGACATCATGTTGGCAATAAGCGTCGAGGGAGCGTCGATCTCGTACGGCAACCCGTCCGCGCTGACATAGGCGACGACGGCACGTGCGAAATCAGCAAACTGCCGGATGCGAGTTTGCCGATACATGGCGTCCAGAGCGGCCGGGATGTAGGCCACTTTGCCTTTGCCGTATCGCGCGACGACAAGGCCAGGAAAGAGCGGTTCCGCGCCCGTTCCCATGACAATATCGGCAGCCACCGTACCGCCGGGAGCGACCTCAACCGGCTCATAGATGGCGCTGGGGATCAGCCCGTCGGCCAGCGGGCCTTTGAGTACGGGCTGATTTGGCCGCGCCTTCAAGTAGAGATCCCAACCGCTTCCCATAGCCAACGTCGATTCCATCTTGTCGCGTTTCGCATCGTCCGGCGAGGCGTGGCGAATCCTGGCCAATTCGCCCAAGGCGAAATCCTTGCGGCGGGTGCCATCCGGGTTGTATAGCGACGTGGCGTACGTCATCACCAGACCACCGCCCGCGGCAACGAACTGTTTGATACCGGCCAACTGATCGGCGGAGAGACGACAAATATCAGGCAGATAGAGGACCTTGTAGCGGCCGAGCAACTCGGGTCGGGCGAGGTCCTCTTGCAACAAAGAGGTGACCTGGACATGCTGGTCCAGACAAGCGGCAAAGGCCCCGGAAGTACTCAACCGGGCGTTGGTTTTCCAAAGCCACGAACTGCTGGCATGCTTCGGCGGATCCTGGTCGTTCCACACAACCGCACAAAAAGGCTCCGGGCGGAAGCCGCAAACGAACTTGGCGTTGCGAGCAAACGTGCTGAACGCCTGCCTGACCGGGCCGCGCGCCGCCGGGTGGTCGACGAAAACGTACGTGTGGTACAGGGTCGGCGATCCGCCAAAAGCCATGGTGGCATAGATGTGCTGCTGTTGTCCGAACTGGTAAACGGGGATCCGCGGGTACCCGTGATACGCGTCCGAATAGGGCCAAACGGCCAGTCCGTGCGAAACCGCAAGGCTGGTCCCCTCGGCCCGCTCCAGCATGCTCTTGGACATCTCGTACAAGAACGCGTCGCTTTCCTCGACGATCCGTGGGTGCGTGAACGATCGATTTCTGATGTGCCGGGCGTGATTCAAATTGAAGATCAGCGGAATGTTCTTGTGCGATCGAATGAGGCGTTTCGTTTCTCGGAAGATCTTCAAGAACTCATCCAGGTACCAAGCGTGGTAGCGGTCGATGGTGTGCAACTCGGCTGCCGTGTACTGCCGGGGGTCCGCCCGATAGGGTAAGTCAAGGCCGGTTGCCTCCTTGAACCCGCGCGTGCAGCCACGACAGTAGCAGACCTGGGGCGGCCGGAATCGATAAAAGATCTTCCAGGCGTCGAAGTAAATACCGTCGATGTCATAGTCGGTAACGAGTTTCTCGATCAGGTGATAGAATGCCTGGCGATAGCCGGTGTTCCAGCAGAACGCCGAACGGCGCGACCCCAGGTCCCACCAGATCGGGATATGGCCGTCCGGGCTGTCGCGATAGGCCCAATCCGGATTGACGATCTCCGCCGCCACTCCACCGCCCGTGCGGACGTATGGCACCACGCGAATTCCGCGCGGCTTGCAGGCGGCTACGCACTCGGCCAGGATGTCGCGGTCACCCAAGTCACGGGCCGTGGCGAACTGCGTGCCAGGGATCAGCCAATAGTTGCCCGAGGTGGCCACACGCAGCGTGTCCGCATGCATGTCCACCATGGTCGCGGCTAGCTTATTGGCATCGAATTCGATCTTGGGGGCCAATGGATATGTATAGGCGTCCAAGATGAAGATCCTTGCATGCCGCAGCCATTCAAACTCGGCATCCGCGGGCGGATCGGCAGAGGCGCTCGGCGGGACCTCGAATGAAATCGCAAGCAACAAGGCAATGACAAGCCACGTCGGAAATCCGCGCAATCGTGAGTCATAGTTATTGTCGTAGATCAAGGGAGTATCTCCAGACATGATGTGTCTCCGGATTGCCTAACGCGGCGGAGCCGCAACCAAAAAGCGACGACAGACATCCTGTCCGTCGAA
>CAZSOG010000579.1:0-4559 GCA_964607555.1 uncultured Pirellulaceae bacterium
GCTAATTCGCGCTAATATTGGAATACCTCATCTTAAAATGCCTTCGACTTTTCCATGACCTGCCGGATTCATGTTGAGTGTTGCAGACTTTCCAGGCCGGTATCATTAGTGTTGATCAGTGAAGATTAGTGTTCCTTGATAGCAGATGTCGTGAACGGCTACGTTCGCTACAATCCCGAGTTTTCAACATCCGCGCCCCGCACGCCACAAACGAGCGTACACTCATTCCACAGCATTCCCGTTATTCGCTTGGCAACTCAACCGCGTTCCCGTCCGCCGATGGCGGGTTTATCCCGGTGGAGCGCATGATTCCGCACTACATCGGCTTCCGCGCGCAACTGGGGCATCACGCCGGCAAGGAATTGCGCGAGCTTTTCCGAACAGCGTCCGGCCAATTCACGCAGCTTCCACAGATCCTTCACGCTGCCCGGCCGGTGAAACACGGCGCGCGTAGCAGCTCCCAACTTCGCCGCGATCGTGTGCTGACCGATCAGGTGTTCGATTTCCACCGGTAGCGACTCGTCCAACAAATCGCTGATCACGCGTACGGAAAGAAAACGCACGGAGTGTTCCTGGCACACCTTGGCCACCGCCATCGTTTCCATGTCGCACGCGATAGCCTGATGGGCTTCGGCCAACCGACGTTTTTCATCCGCCTTGAGCACGACATGATCGACGCTCAGCAACCGGCCAACGTGCAGCGTCCGATTCGCGGCAACGACCTGCGGATCAATGTGAAACGGAACGGCCAAGGCATGATGATGCTGGTCCACGACCTGATCGGCCATCACGATGTGGCCGCGCCGACTCGATTCGTGCAATGCGCCGGCGAATCCGGCCGAGATAATCCACGCGGGGTGATGCAGGGCAATCACATCCTCGGTGGCCTGCCGAGCCGCCACGGCGCCCACACCCGATTCGGCAACCACCAACCGGTGCCCATCCACGACACCCACGCGCTCGACAAACGAAGCACATGGTGTCGCGACGACGCCTTGCATGCGGTCGACCAGGGCGTTGGCTTCGAGTCCCAACGCGAAGACCGCCACGATATCGCAGGCCGGCGTTTCGGCTTGGGCCGCACGATCGGGGGAATCGGCACGGGACACCTGCATTTGGTTGCGAACCAGATCCACCGCGCCACGGACCTTTTTCTCCGCCACTTCACTCAGCAGATTGCTGATGACCCAGCGTAGCCACATGATCTTGAACCTCACGGTGCGTCGTCGGTCGAGCGGGCGACAACCACCAACGCAGTGTGTTGATCAACCCGCTCCAAGTTCCCAGCGTAGCGTGTACGGCACTCGGTTCATAGCCGCAATGCACCATGCAGTGTTGGCACGCGCGATGCCGACCCGGCGCCCCATATCGAGACCAATCCGTTGTTTCCAACAATTCGTGAAACGAGTCGCAGTACCCTTCGTTCAATAAATAGCACGGTTTTTGCCAGCCGAAAACGTTGTAGGTCGGGTTGCCCCACGGTGTGCATGCGAGCGCGTAACGGCCCTGCAGAAAGAGGAGGAAGAGGGGTGTCTGATTCAAACGCCAGCCGCGCCGCGGCGGCGCCAAGATCCGCCGAAACAACGATTCGACTTGCCGACGTCGCAAGAACTCTGATTGTTCGGACGCCGTGGCATACGCGAATCCAGGCGACAACGTCATCCCTTCCACGCCCAAACGACTCATGCAATCCAGGTGCCCGCGCACCGCATCAGGCGCCGCGTCCGCGAACAGCGTTGTGTTGGTCGTTACTCGAAACCCGTGCGCGATCGCCGTGGTGATCGCGCGAACCGCCCTATCGTACGTGCCGGAACGGCCGGTAATCCGGTCGTGCACGTCGCGTGCCCCATCCATGTGGACGGAGAGCACGAGATAGCGTGACGGGCGAAATCGTCCCAATGACTCTTCCAATGCAAGTCCGTTCGTGCATAGGTAAACGAACCGCCGGCGCGCGACCAAACCGGCCACGATCTGATCGATGTTGGGATGCAGCAGCGGCTCGCCGCCGGCGATTGACACGATCGGCGCGCCGCATTCCGCGGCCGCGTCGAGGCATTGGCGGGTCGTTAAATGACGCCGCATCACCGCCGGCGGTTGCTGCACCTTGCCGCATCCCTTGCAGGCCAGATTGCAGCGAAACAACGGCTCGAGCATAAGGACCAGCGCATAACGACCATGGCCACGCAATCGATTGGCCAACACATGACGCGTGACGGCCGTCATTTGGGCAAGAGGTACACTCACGATGAAGTTCAGTTCCAAGCCTGCCGCAGCGCAAGCTGATAGCGTCCGAGCGCCATGATGGGAAAGTAGATTGGATACATGTGATAGCGAAGATAGAACACGCGTGGGAACCCCGTGCCGGTGAACTCGGGCTCGATCCAACTGCCATCGTCGCGTTGCCGCGAAATCAAGTAAGCGATGCCACGTTCCACCACCGCGTCCTCGAAACGCCCGCACGCGAGCAATCCCAAGAGCGCCCAGGCCGTCTGCGTCGGGGTCACCGGCCCACGTCCGCGCAGACGCGGCACCGCATAGCTTTCGGGCGACTCGCCCCACCCGCCACACGTCTGCTGATGTTCGCTCAGCCAACGCGCGGCCGTTCGCAAACACGGATCGTCAGGTGACACACCAACGGCAGTCAGTCCAACGATTGCCTGCCAGGTTCCGTAAATCGCGTTCACTCCCCAACGTCCCGTCCAGCTGCCGTCCGCTGCCTGGCTCTGGCGCAGGTAACGCACCGCCCGTGCGACGGCGGGGTTATCCAATTCCGCGCCCCATATCGCCAACGCTTCAAGGACCCGGCCCGTCAAGTCCGGTGTGCTCGGATCGATCATCGCGTTGTGGTCGGCCATCGGCACATGGCACAAGAACCGAGCGTTGTTATCCTTGTCGAATGCCGCCCATCCGCCGTCCTTATTCTGCATGAACAGGGTCCAGCGGAGCGCCCGCTGGCACGCGCCCATGATTCGCGACAAGATCATGGCGCGATGGCGTGCCTCCTCCATCGATAAACCGCTGGTTTGCGCAACCGGCAGGCCCGACGGCGAATCTTCCGGCTCGGCACTCGGCATGAAATGTTCGCGCAGCGCCGTCAACACGACCGCCGTGTCGTCAAGATCTGGATAGAACGCATTATGGTACTCGAAATACCAACCGCTCGGCTCGACCGCCACACGTACCGCCCAGTCCCCGGCACGCCGCGCCTCTTTCTCCAGCAACCAGGTGGCCGCGCCGACGGCGATCGACTCGTCACCCGGTTCACGGGTCGCCGCCAAAGCGCGCAGACTCAACGCCGTGTCCCAAACCGGCGACCTGCACGGTTGCAGACGCACCGTGTCGGCATCATGGATCATCAGCTGCTGCAATTGCTCGTGGCAATAACCAACTTCGGGGCTATCATCGCCATAGCCGAGGCACTTCAAGGCGACCACACTCCAAATGATCGGCGGGAAAATCGCCCCGAGCCCATCACTGTCAACAAATCGGTCCGTCATCCAGCGCTCGGCCACGCGTATCGCGCGCCGCCGCAGCGGATGGATCGCCAGACGCTCGGCGCGCTTCAGCCACTGGTCGAACCACCGAAAAAAACGCTCCCAATTCAACAGGCCGCGGGCCGACTCGTTGCCCGGACAGTACAATGCAGGCCACTGCGCCGGAGCGCGGACAAACAGCTCCTGGATGCCAAGCGATTCGGGGATCTCCCGCCGCGGACGATGTGCCCACATGATCGATAACGGCACCAGAATCGTGCGCGACCATGCGCTGATCCGGTACAGATTCACGGGACTCCACCGCGGCAATAAGACGATTTCCGGTGGAACCGCCGGACAGTGGTCATAAGATATCTGGCCGAGTAAGGCCAGATAGAAACGCGTGAAACTGTTCACTCGATCGGCACCGCCATGCGCGAGTATCGCTTCACGGGCCAGACGCATGGGCCGAGAAGCCGGATCGTACCCGGCCAGCTTCAGCGCGAAATACGCCTTGACGCTGCCGCTAATCTCCAGCTCACCACCCGGGAATAACGACCACCCACCCTGTGTACGTTGATGCTCGGCAATGTATCGCGCTGCCTTGCCCACGGTCGCGTCACTCAACTGCCCCAACCACGCCAACAAGAGTATGTACTCGCCCTCAAGGATCGTGTCCCCCTCGAGCTCGCCACACCAGTGCCCGTCATCGTTTTGAAGACCCACCAGGTGGGCGCGCGCACGCTCTATTGCCGGATCAAGCTGTGCCAGGACATGACGTGCGACGCGGTGAACTGTCGATTGCTCGGCCGATTGCCCATCGGCGGAAGAGGACGCTGGGTCGTTGTGTGTGGGCCCCACGAGTGCCTTCTCCAATCCTTTTTCTAGAAAGCCAACTGCCGCCCGGCGGCCGGCGCCGGTGGATCCCTGGTCGCAGTGTCTAACTTAAAGGATTTTCGCCCCAACAACAAGATCGCCATGGGACCGGCCCGGCGCGACAACCAGCAATGGTAGCCGTTCACTCCTAATCTTAATCATAACGCGGGCTTCGCCCGCAACCCAAAACGGGTGGCATCCGCCTATGGC
>CAZSOG010000580.1:0-4533 GCA_964607555.1 uncultured Pirellulaceae bacterium
CTGGACAATCATGCGGTTTGGCCGCCGCAACAACGGCGCGACGACCCGGCCGGCACCGGATCCGGGGTTCGGGTTCGAGTGCGACAAACTGAGTGCGGCTGCCCTGGACGCCCATTTCGACGCGTACATCGGCAAGCTGATTCGCCGCGTCGGTAAACGCGCCGAAGGCGCGCGTGGCTGGACAATGCTGCACATCGATAGCTGGGAAATGGGTGCCCAGAATTGGACGAAAGACTTCCGTGCGGAGTTTGCACGCCGGCGCGGATACGATCCGCTCCCCTATCTGCCGACCTACACCGGTCGCATTGTCGGTAGCCTCCAGAGAAGCGAGCGATTCCTGTGGGACGTTCGCTTGACCGCCCAAGAATTAGTCTTGGCCAACCACGCGGGGCATTTGAAGGAACTGGGACGCAAATACGGCTTTGGATTGTCGATCGAACCGTACGACATGAACCCGACTTCGGACCTCGAACTGGGGTCGGTGGCCGATGTGCCGATGTGCGAGTTTTGGAGTGACGGCGTTGGTTTTAACACGTCCTTCAGCTGTATCGAATCCGTCTCCGTCGCGCACACGCAGGGGCGCCCCATCGTGGCAGCCGAAGCCTTCACCGCCGATAGCCGCGAGGCGTGGACACGTTACCCCGGGGCGATCAAGAACCAGGGCGACTGGGCGTTCTGTACGGGAATCAACCGCTTTGTCTACCATACGTTCGCCCATAAACCTGAAGGCCGCCGGCCAGGTATGACGATGGGCCCCTATGGAGTGCATTGGGATCGCGGTCAGACGTGGTGGCCCATGGCCTCGGCATACCATCGCTATGTCACGCGTTGCCAGTTTCTGTTGCGTCAAGGACGACCGGTTGCCGATATCTGCTATCTCGTGCCGGAAGGCGCTCCGCACGTGTTTCGCCCACCGGCAACCGCACTTCAACCAAACGGTTGCATGCCGGATCGTCGCGGGTACAACTTCGATGGTTGCGCGCCGGGGACGCTTATCGATAAAGCACTGGTGCGCGGCGGCCGCGTCGCATTTCCTGGCGGCGCCGCGTATCGGCTGTTGGTGCTGCCGGCATTTGAGACCATGACGCCAAGATTGCTCGAAAGAGTCCAGCAGTTGGTTCGAGCCGGAGCGACAGTCATCGGGGCGCCCCCACGCAGATCCCCCAGTTTGGTCGACTACCCCAAGTGTGATCAGGAGGTCGCCGCGCGCGCCAAACAATTGTGGGGGCAAATGGACGCTCCCGCACGCATTACCACACGCCATTTCGGAAATGGACAGCTGATTTGGGGTGGCCCACTCCGAGTGTCGCCGCCCGGCACTCCGACGCCGCGGATCATCGAGCAAGCCAAGTGGATCTGGTACCCCGAGGGCCATCCGGAGCAGACCGCGGATACCAGCGCCTGCTACTTTCGTCGCGTCGTGAAAACCGAACGCGAGAAACAAATCCAGTCCGCGCGTATTGAGATGACCGCGGACAATGCTTTCCAGCTGTGGGTCAACGGCCACCGCGCGCTTCGGGGCGACAATTTCCATACCGTTTACTCGGCGGATGTCACCGATTTACTGGTCCGTTCGGATAACGTCGTTGCAGTTCAGGCCACCAATGCCGGCGCTGCCTCCAATCCGGCCGGCCTGATTGTCTGTTTGCGGATTCAGTACGAAGACGGCAGCCGGCAGGTGGTTACGACCGACCAGGGCTGGATGGCGGCGCGCACGGCTCCGGATACCTGGCTTCTGCCCGGACGGGCGGGTACCGATTGGACCGCTGCGCAAGAACTCGGCCCGGCGCCGATGGCGCCGTGGAATCTCAAACCAGCGCCCGACCCGTGCCCGGATCTGTACCCCGATTATGCGATTACGGCTCGAATCCTGACGCGCATGGGCGTGCCGGAAGATTTCACGACTGGCGGGCCCATACGCTATACGCATCGGCGGATCGGGAAGGCCGATCTCTACTTTGTTGCCAATCGCACGGCAGCGGTCGTGCGCACGCATTGCCGCTTTCGTGTCAACGGTAAGCAGCCGGAACTGTGGAACCCGCTGGACGGCTCGATCCGCGAACTGCCCGAATTCAGACTCGCCGCCAAGACGACGTCAGTTCCGCTACGGTTCGAACCGTTTCAAAGTTATTTCATCATGTTTCGCCGTCCTACCAAACGAAGCCCTGGCGTGCGGACTGCCGGGGCGAACTTCACGGTGTCTCGGGTCGCCGGCTCCATCACGGGGCCCTGGCAAGTCTCCTTTGACACGGAATTGGGCGGCCCGCGACAGGTGACGCTCGCCACGCTGGAAGACTGGACACAGCGCTCGGAACCCGGGATCAAGTACTACTCGGGGATCGCCGTCTACCGGAAGACGTTTGATTTGCCGAACGTGTCGCGGCCCCAGGACGCCACGATCTACTTGGATTTGGGCACGGTGTGCAACATGGCGCGCGTGCGATTGAATGGCCACGATCTCGGCGTCGTGTGGTGCGCGCCGTGGCGGGTGGACATTTCGCAAGCGGCTCGCACGAAAAACAACCAACTTGAAATCGAGGTAGCCAATCTGTGGCCCAACCGGTTGATTGGCGACAAGGGCCTGCCCGAATCGAAGCGGATCGGGTGGACCACGTTCAATCCGTACAAGGCCGACGCGCCGTTGCTGCCGTCCGGTCTGCTGGGCCCAGTGACCCTCACGACCGAGCCAACTCGCGCAGCGCGCTAGTCGACCGTCGCCAATGACTTCAAGCTTCGGGGAGAGACCACGACGAATCGCACGAATCAACGCGAATAACGGAGAAGAACGGCAATAAGTCCGTTTCGGCGCGGAAAACCGGCCCTTTTCTTGCCGAGGACTGTCCACACGAGCAAAAAATGTCGATTTGGGTTAGAATATTCCTTTTGGTTCGTGGATCTCTACGAATAGGGTTCGTCGACGCCGCGCCCCGTGGCAAACGAAGGGGCCCGTGGAGTATCAACTCGACACCAAGATCACCGCCAGCCGATGGCGAGTTGCCGGCATCGGACGGACGCCCCAACGCACACCGCGCGGGCCGAACCAACACGCCATAACAACACTTTTTTTCTGCATCAGGAGAGAATGATGACGAAGCACTCTAGTGATGACACCGCGCGACAGAATCGCCGCACTTTCTTGGGCACAAGTGCGGCAATGTCGGCCGCCGTGGTTACCGGACTTGCCACCGCGCGGAGTTCCGCGGCCGCCAGGTCGGCGAACGACACAATTAATCTGGCGCTGGTCGGGTGTGGCGGTCGCGGTACGGGCGCGTCAGGCAACTCATTGACGATCAACGACAACGTTCGGCTCGTTGCCGTGGCCGATCTTTTTCCGGAGAAATGTGCGCGAACAGTCGCGAGGCTCAAGAAGATGTTTCCGGAGAAAGTCGCGGTTTCCGAGGACAAGATGTACTCGGGCCTGGATGCTCACAAGCGGATATTGGATGAATCCGAGGTCGATGTCGTAATGTTCGCGACCCCACCCGGCTTTCGGCCGTACCATGTCCAGGCCGCGGTGAACGCGGGCAAGCATGTATTTGCCGAGAAGCCAAGTTGTGTCGACCCGGCCGGGTTCCGGGTTTGTGCGGCGGCACACGACCAGGCAGTCAAGAATGGAACCGCGATCGTCACCGGGACTCAATACCGCCGTCAGGTCAACTATGTCGAAGCGGTGAAACGCATCCACGATGGGATGATTGGTGATATCGTCAGCGCGACGACACGTTACTGCGCCGGGGGTATCTGGTACCGAAAGCGTGAACCCGACATGAGCGATACCGAGTATCAGCTGTATAACTGGATGCATTTCGTTTGGCTCTCGGGTGACCAAATTACCGAGCAGGCGGTCCACAACATCGACGCGATCAACTGGGTGATGGGCGCGCCGCCCGTGAACGCTTACGGGTGCGGCGGGCGTTTCACTCGTCCGGAAGACAGCGAAATGTGGGACAACGTCGAATTGGATTATGAGTATCCCGGCAAGAAAATGTTGTCATTCATGTGCCGTCAGATTCCCGGCACGCAAGGAGCCAATGGCAACGTGATCTATGGCACCAAAGGAACCGCGTATATTCCGGCCTATTCGGGTACGTCCCGGATCGTCGACCGAGACGAAAATGAAATCTGGTCGATGAAAGGGAGTATTGCGGACGCGTACCAGCAGGAGCACAAGGACCTGATCGACTCGATTCGCGCCGGCACGCCGATCGTGGAACTGCGGACCACCGCCGAAAGTTCCCTGACCGCCGTCATGGGACGCATGGCCGCGTACACGGGACAAAAAGTCAGCTGGGACTTCGTGACCGAAAAATCGAAGCTGGACTTATTCCCCAAGGACTTGAACTGGAACGGCAAACGTCCGAAGCCGCAGTTCGCGATCCCGGGAGTTACTAAACTTATCTGACTCCCGGCACGTGCGACGACACGCGACGTGCTTGATTCTCGAACGAAACAAATGCCTGGAACCGCGAATCACGCGAGTGAGACGCCATCGAGGCCGGCTGAATCGCTCTGTCGAGGCGGGCATGGCAGCAT
>CAZSOG010000581.1:0-4533 GCA_964607555.1 uncultured Pirellulaceae bacterium
GTTCCCAACAGAACGGGTTCCGGGATCCAGCCATTGCGTGTCTCGAACGAGGGCAGAACGCGGTACCAGGGATCGATATTCCCCGAAGCGCCGGCGAACACGGGCGCGATGACGCTCGGACCCTCGATTTTCTCGACGAACTGCGCGGCGATTCCAAGAACGTCGCTACTGATCCGCAGGTTCTTCGGGCCGAGCGACGTGCCATGCGTCGCGTAGTCGAACAGGGCGGCGACCGGCACGCCGTCGGGCCGTGCGAGTTTCATGACCAGCACTTCCTTGTCGGTCGGACCGTACGGGTTGCGGCCCAAGCGAATCGAACCGTCCGCCTGCTTCTCGCGTCGATTGCAACCGACGGGGCTGAAACCTCGCCCGATCCCCGTCCGTACCGACCCGGAATTCTTGATCGCCTGGTCGATGGCATCGAGCAACTTGGCCTGTAAGCGTTTGGTAAACGCGAGATTATTTGGATGCGGATCGCTCGTGAACGTCGGCGTGGGTGCACTATGCGAGTGCGTCCCGCACAGGAACAGTTCGCTGGGCTGCAGGCCGAAGCGTGCACAAATGGCGTCACGCATTGGCTCGTACGTTTGGTAGAAGCCAATAAAGTCGACGGAGACCAGCACGAGCCGTTTGCCGTTGCTTTCCAGCGCGACGACTCGGGCATACAACGGGTCGTGCACTCCGGTCGAGAGCTGTTTACGACTTGCATAACCCGATAACCGCACCGGTTGGTCCGGCGTGATTTCGGTTTTCGCCGCACCGGCACGTAATGCGTGTTCGTTTTCCGCGGGCCGCGCCGGCGGCTGCCACGCCGTGACAGCCATCGCAAATACGATAAACGCGACACGGAATCTGTTGAGCCACGACCTGTGATGTACCATTATCATCGGTTGTTTCCTCGTCTGGGCATGTAAAAGTGTGTGCGAGTGAAGCGGGAATCATGACCGAGTCGCATTATATCATGTCGCGGACGCACGTGCGTGCATGTGCTCACAATGCAGATTTGGTTGCTAGAATCAGGCACTCCTGGTAGATTCTTGGTAGTGGTTTCTTGCGCGAACCACATGGCGTCTGGCTAGAGCACGTTTCTTGCATTCATGCATGGAGATTGAACTGACATGCGAACCAAAGTACTGTTGCCGCTCCTGTGTGCCTTGGTGCCGTGTGGTGGTACCTGGGCGTTGGCTCAGCGAACGGACACCGCCGCGAAAGCGACGGTCCAGCAGACCCAGCAGTCGGCTGACAAAGACCTTGAGGATTTAGCGTCCGAACTGGACGCTGCCGACAAATCCCAAAAAACCGAGGCAACAAAGCGCTCAATGACGGTCAAGCCAAGCATGGAATCGTACAAGGAACGTGCGCGGCGTCAGGCGATGGAAATGCGTGCTCGTCTGATGAAGGACCCGCGGTGGCGACCGACCCACAAGCAGGTCAAGCGATTCGACGTCGGCGCGCAGCTGATCAACATGTGCCTGGATTCGCAGGGGCACATTCTGACCTGTTGTGGCGACAAGGCAATCCGCGTTTTCTCGCAGGACGGCAAGCTGTTGGAAACACGCAGTCTGACATTCGCTCCGGAAGCCATCGGCCTGCGGCCGTCCGATGGCGCGGTGTTCATCGCGGGACATGGGAACCTGGTTCGGATGAGTGCCGACGGCACGCCACAGAAAGAGATCGAGTTCCCGCCGCCCCCAAGCAAAGCGGAGCAAGAGGCAGCCGTGCAGAAAAAGCTGAAGCGCGCCGAAGCCCAAATCAAGCGGACGGCAACCATAGTCGCCGGGATCAAGAAGCAATTGGACGCGCTCAAGAAGCAGTTAGCGAAACAAACGATCGGCGAAGCGGAGAGGAAGAAGGTCGCGGCCATTCCAGCCAACAAGATCTTCGCGTACGTTGAGAGACTCGCGATGTCCGGCAGCGACATGAAAGTCACATTCAAGAAAGGCACCGCCCCAGCCGTCCAAGCACGCGTGCTCGAAACTTATCTCAAGCAGTTGGGTGGCGCCGACATCGAACAGATGCGGCAGCGCATTCGTGCGCAGGCCGAACGCTCCATCGGCATCGCCCGATTCACTGGCCTGGCGGTCGGGGACAAGGATCTGTTCGCTGTCTGTACGGGGAGCGGGTATACGTACAACGTGTGGCGCATGACTCATGACTTCCAACAGCCGAAGAGGATTCTCACGGGACTCAGTGGTTGTTGCGGCCAGCTGGATTGCCAGACGCTCGATGGCAACCTCTGGTTGGCGGTCAACACGCGGCACAAGGTCTGCTGTTACGATCGTGACGGTAATAAGCTCAGCGAATTCGGCAAGAATGACGCCAAGGCAGCCGATGGATTCGGCGGTTGTTGTGAACCAAAGAATCTTCGGTTCGCGAAGGATGGCCAGTATATCTACTGTGCACAATCGGGACCTCCCGTATGCGTGCGACGATACACGCTGGATGGGAAATTCCTGGACGTCGTCTGCTTCCCGATTTATGACACCGGGTGCGTGCGGGTCTCGGTGGACGTGGACGGGGACACGTTCTTCATGATGAGCCCGAACGAGAATGCCGTGTACGTGTTCAAGCCCGCGGACGCGTAGATCGCGAGATTGTCGGCGGGGGGCGTTTGCCCGCTTCGACGGCAGACTTGGACGTCCATCGCACATGTCAATCACTCAAGAGGTTCCGTCTTCATGCTACGAGTCGCACGCATCAACGGAGCGTATCGCGCACGGCACGCGGTCCGCTGTTCACGGCTTCGGATCTTGGCCCTGGTCGCTCTCTTATTGACGGTCGCGCCCCTGCCAAATGCGCGGGCTGCGATCCCAGTCAGGGCGGGCGATACGGACTCGTCTTCGCCGTTGACGATTCTGGTGGCGGATCCCTTGGCCAAAGAACTGGCATGCGGCTGCGTGGCCGGTTTCGCGCAACGTCGTTATGCCGCATTGGCCATGGTGCTCGAAAAACGTCTGCACCGTCCCGTCAAATCGGTCTCCGGAACAAAGTTGGCGGCGTTCTGGGGCGACGCTAAGCCGGTCGCACTGATCGTTGGCAAGTACTCGGACGTGATCCACCAGGCCCGGGAAATGCGGCGTAAGGTCTATCCAATCGCCGCATTGACGAACGATGAAGCGGCCACGACCCTGCACGGTCTATTCGTGGTCCGCTCCGGCAATCGTGCCAAGTCGGTCCGTGACCTGCAGGGGTATCGAATACTCTTCGGGCCGGCCTCCTGCGACGAAAAACACCGTGCGGCCATCGACGCGCTGAAGCAGGCGGGTGTTGCCGTTCCCGACGCCGACAAGATCGAGACGGTCGCCACCTGCACCGACACCGCCAACGAGCTGATGAAACTGACGGATAAGGACCCTGTCGCGGGAGTAATCTCCGATTATGCCAGGGTCCTCTTGGAAGGGTGCCACACAATTCCCAAAGGCTCGATTCGCGTAGTCGGGAAGACCGCCGCCGTACCGTTCGTCACGGTGTTCGCCACCGACGAGATCGCGCCCCCACTGCGCGCCAGGATCCAAAAGGAACTGCTGGACGCCCATCGTTTTGCGGCACTGCTGCGACTCTTGGAGTCGAAGAAAGGTTTCATACCGTTCCAACCGGAATGTAAGGCCGCGCCGACCACGACAACACATGGCTGGCTTGACTACCGAGGCCCTGATCGGACCGGTATCGTCGCGACTCTTCCAGATACATTGGATCGCATGCACCCCATTTGGACGGCACCGCTGGCAGGTCGAGGCTTGGGCGGCATCGCCGTCACCGACCGATGGGTCTTCGCGACCGATCAAGTGGAGCAGACCCGCGTCGACTACCTGAAGATGTTCGATGCCCGGTCCGGTGAACTACGGTTTTCGGGCGAACTGATAAACCCGACGGCCGCCCGTGCTTCACAAGACCTGGACTATGGTAACTCCATCCGCACCACGCCGGTTGTGCACGGCAACCGTGTCTATGTGCTCGATCCGTTTGGAGCACTCTATGTCTGGCCGATCCCTGCATCCGAGTCCTTTCCACCAATCGATTGCATCAAAGGGATGAACACCGCACTGTTGAGCGACGATTTCAAGCTGATCACGTGGGGAGTGTCGTCAACACCACTCATAACGTCCTCTTCGCGCGGCGTCACCGAGTTGATCGTCAATTCGTGCAGTGCCACGAGTACCCTCCTGGCACTCGACGATGTTTCCATGGTGCCGCACTGGACGGGGGCCGGACACCGCAGTGCGTACGCATCCTGTATCGTCGGAACGTTTGGCGGGCGACGCCAGGTTGTCGGTTTCGATAGCCGCGCGCTCGGTGGATGGGATCTGGATACCGGCAAGCGGCTGTGGACAGTGCAACTGGAAAACGAAGATGACTACATCGTGCCCACTCCAGTCGCACTGGACGGATCTCGACTGCTTGTGGTTACCGGAGCGAACTGCATACGAGTCTATCAATTCAATGAGCAGGGGATACTTGCCGACCGCCCGATCGCGGCCAACGAAGATATCAGCAGCGTGACCGTCACGCCAGTGGCTGTTGCTGGAAAAGTCT
>CAZSOG010000582.1:0-4528 GCA_964607555.1 uncultured Pirellulaceae bacterium
GGCAACAATCTGATGGTACGGAACCGAGTAGGGCTGCGAGCACCAGACGTCGATGTATGGCATGTAAGGGGCAGCGTCCGGCGCGCGGGGGTTTTTCGTTGCATACGTACGCATGCCGGCGCTCTTCACCGCCTTGTAGACGCGTGCCCCGAAGTCCTTGCGCGACGCCGTGACTTCGTCCAGCGGGCAACATACCAGGTCCGGCCATCCCTTGGCCTTGCATTGGTCCGCGAGCGCGCGAAACGCGTCCGTGACGCGTTGGTAAAACTCCGGTGGTGGAGGCTTGCTGATCAGCCAATGCGAGCCGCGGGTTCCGCCCGGTGTTGTATCGCGGTAAATTCGACTGATCACGTTGCCGCCCGTGACCGGTACCGGGCCCGTCATCCCCAAATCCAACATGCGTTGCAGCTCTTCCGGATAGCGAAGTTCCGCGCGACGGCCGTCAGCGCTGGTCGTTAACGAAAGGGTGGGAATCATGTCGATTCCGTAGGCGATCATCGTCCGATGCTCGTTATCCATCGCCGCGCGAATAAAGGCCTCGCTCTTGTCACGGAACTGGACCGAATTGCGCACATTGTAGTAGACGGAGTAGTGTTTCGCCGGATCACGTTGCAGGGGGAAGCCAAGCACGCGCAGCGCGACCGGAATCGCGCTGGCTTTTTCGAAACCAGCGTCCCAGATCGTGACCGTCCCGCGATACACGCCCGGGGGCGTCTCCGGTGGTACGTGCACTCGCAACCACCATCGTTGGCATTCGCCGGCCGGAGACGAATGCACATTGACCTGTTCCAGCAGTTCCGGCAAGCGACGATACGTGTCGCGCGATGTGTAGCGTGGATACCCGATGTTCCAATACGTGACCAACCGCAACGATATTTCCGAGCGTGCGATGCGCGCGGCGGGTCCCACGAGCTCCGAGACTTGAACGCGAAAGTTCTTCAGGTCGCGAATCGGATAGACTCCAAACGTGAGCGGTTCGTATTCGCCCGGGGTGGCAAACCCCGTGAGCATATGGAGCCGCTCGGATTCGCGCGGGTGTGTATTGGGATGAATCGGTTCGGTGATCGGCCGCTGAAAAAGAAGATAGCCGCGCAGCCGCTCCTGCCGAGTCAGACCAGGTTGTGGCGCCGTTTCAACGAATGGAACCTCCTTGTAGTTTGCCGGCACGCTCGGTTGCGGGCGTGCACGGAGTGCGGGCGGAACGTCCAACGGCTTATCGATCAGCGTGACGTCGGTTCGCGGGCCGCCGAAACATGGGGCCACGCTCCCACATAAAAGACACAATAGTGCCAGGCTCCGCGAACAAACAGGCAAGCAAGAAGGCCAGACGCCGCCGGTGATGCGATTCATGGGATCTTCCTCTTATCGTGTGGTACAATTGGTCCTGGCATCTGAGTTCGTACTCGGCGCGACCGGGCAGTTTCCCGGTTTTTCACCCGGGCGTGTCAGCGCGCCCCCGACGGGCGAAGCGCCCGGTGTGCGTTCGAATGCCGATGGTCCCGATGGCCATGGAAGTACATCGTACATTATTGACGGGCAGTTTTGTGACGCAAACTGAAAATGCGCTATGACGGCAACCGATGCGAAAAAAAACGTGTGTCTTTAACACAATCCTGTGGTGTCCTTTGGACGGCGGTTATTTTCGCGAAAGGACATGTGGATGTTAAGCGTCTTGCGCGCCGATTAGGCACGGGAAGGTCGGCGGCTCGCGGCCGGCGAGCACGTTCCACTGGTTGATGTCGATCGCGCATTTCGACGTTTCGGACAGAAAATGGGGCATTCAATCCAGTCGCTATTGCTTGATGGCATGCACCCCAACAGCCGCGTGCACGAGATGGTCGCCACACTACTGATGGACTCGATTCTGGCAACTATGACGTCGCGCGATCGCTAACCCGGATTATTCATGAGCGATTTGCTACGGAGCCGTAAGTCGGACACCTGCTTCGTCAAAGAACGGTTCGTCTGTGCTCACGTATTAACAATATGTTCCGCAGACAAACCGCCCTTTTCCTTGCATCTGCCTCGACTTACGGCCCCTCGCGACGAACTTCATGAATCATCCGGGCTAATGGATCCGGGGCCCGCGTGCTGGGCTGGTGAAAAACGCTTAGTCGTTGCGGAGAGTTTTGTTACGCGTCGATCTGATGGGCGGTGTAGCGGTTTGCCATTCTCTTTGTGTAACGCCTTCGGCGTAAGGAAATGGCGCGGGGCGCGTACCCAGGGTGCGCCTGGGCCGTTAAAAGACTGGTGTTGACACGAATTCACTTTGATCCGGTTTTTGGTCCTTTTCCTTGCTGAGTACCAACAGACAAGATTTTTCTCATCGTTCCGCTGATGAGAACCCCTGCTTGAATAATTAATGGTGAATAACCAATAACTAATAATTAATGAAGGCCCGTTGGCGGGAATGTCAGCGGGCTTTCATATTCTTGCCAGCTAATATTCTTGCCCCCTCTTCTTACGCCGCCGCACGACCACGGATCCGCGCGGAAGATTTGGCAAGAATATTCCATGGCGAGAATATAAGAACAAAAATCACGCGCTTCTCAAATACCTATTTCGTCTGCAACCCCAATGTTTTAACAGCCCAGGGATGGGCTTTGGAATGCAACCGCTTCGCGGTAAAGAGGGGACATCGCATCCGACCGTTTTCAATACCGAGGGCGTTGCATCCGGCAACGTTCTGTACGCCGAAGGCGTTCTACTCCCAAGCCCAGGGTAAGTCCGCCGTAGTTCTTACGGAGGCGGACGCCACCCTGGGTTACGGTCACCATAACATCCATTTACGCCGAAGGCGTTACACAAGAAACCACCATCGGACGCCAACGGCTGCGGCTCAACCGTTACCCATTCGCAACAAAACCGCAATAATCCAGTACCTCCAGTTTGCCCATATTCTGGTGTTTTCAACAGACCAGGCAGGGGCTATGTCGGCCCTCCGGGCCTGCCGAAAACCCTTGACACCAATAACAAGTAACTACCGAGAAATGAAGTGATTCCAGCATTCTCAATGTGTTGGCGGGTCGCCGGTTACACTCCTGCGAACATATGCTTTGTTGCCGCGCATAGTAGTCGCCTCGCTCCGCGAGCGCGACAAGAAGCGCGTGATGCTCGGGCTCGCGCCCCGCAGTGCGTGATCAGACGACTTTTCGACAGCGGAAACCCGCGACCGATGCATGCTGCACTCGCGGAGCGAGGCAGCTACTAACCAACCAGAGCATGCTTCGCATAGTAATCGTGTCACTCCGCGAGCGCGACCGAGGCCGTCAACACTTCGCCAGCTGCAGGGCCGGCACTCTTACAAACTCTCGAACCGGTCGAGGTTGCCGATTGGAACCGGCAAATTCTGCGCCGGCGCAATAAATTCCGGTCGACTCTGGGGTCCGCGTGTCCGCGGCCAACATTACACGTAAGTCATAACAAGCCAATGAGTTACATGCGACGGCAGTGGTCCTCCTGGCACGTGGGGATCATCTTTGGCACGAGGTTTGCCTTACACCGCCTTGGTTTCGACACGCCGCGAACATGGAAGGGCGTGTGGGTCAGCAATGCAGGGAGCGCGAGTGACTTATGAATTATGGGCTATATGTATCGGCGGCCGGAGCGGATACGCAAAGTCGCCGCATGGAAACGCTGTCGCATAATCTGGCGAACGTCGACACCCCGGGATTCAAGGAACAGCTGGCGGTCGTCCAAGCTCGATTCAGTCGCGCGATACAGGACGGCCAGGACGTGCCGGGATCCGGGTCGATCAACGACCTGAGCAGCGGCGTGTCGATGGTCGAGACGATGACGAATTACGCGCCCGGGCCGGTACGCAGCACGGGGCGTGACCTGGACATGGCCATCCAGGGCGACGGTTTTTTCGTGGTCGACCATGCGGGTCAGCAGATGCTGACGCGGGCGGGCAATTTTCAACTCGACCGAACGGGTCGACTGACGACCCCCAATGGTGACAGTGTACTGTCAGCTGATGGGGCACCGATCTTGGTCAACCCGAATCTTCCGTGGGTACTGCAGGAAGATGGTTTTCTGGCCCAAGCGGGTGGTGGTGTTTTTGTGGGCCTGGCGAAGCCGGCCTCGACGGCGGACCTGGATCGCGCCGGCGACAATTTGTTTCGTCCCCGCGGTCCCCTGCAGAGAGTGACGGCGGATCAACGGCATGTACTGCAAGGTCACCTGGAAACATCGGCGGTCCGCCCGGCACGCGCGATGCTGGACCTGATCGAAACGTCACGTGCGTACGAGACGAATATCCGCATGATCCAGAACCAGGATCAGCTGACGGGCTCTCTTGTCAATCGTATTTTGCGTCAAAAGTAATGGAACATGAACGATGAGCGTACAGACACTCTACACGGCCGCCACCGGCATGGAGGCGATGGAGACGAAACTTGACGTCGTCGCCAATAATTTGGCGAACGTCAATACCACGGCTTTCAAGAAGGGACGCGCGAATTTCGAGGATCTGTTCTATCGCCAAGAGGCTCTTCCCGGCGCGAAGGACCAGCAGGGCGGGATCACG
>CAZSOG010000583.1:0-4525 GCA_964607555.1 uncultured Pirellulaceae bacterium
CCAAAAACTTGACTCAAATGCGCCAAGTTTCGCCCCATAAGAGCACTAACGAGGCCGGGGGCCTCCCACCAACTAGCGCATGACCCGGCTCCTGTGCCGTCCGTCACCGCCGGGTTTATCCCGGCGGAGCGATGATTTTGCACTACGCGCGGCCCTCGCCCAACCTCAGCTCCCGTGGCAACGGCTAAACCTTGCCCCAAGAACTTGACTCAACATCATCAAATTTCGGCGATTAAGGTCTCCAACGCCTATTCTCCCCGACTCAAGAAAACGTGAAGGGAAACCTAATGCGGGAGGCCCGCAACCCAGAAGGAAGTACGGCACACGACCCTCACGCGAGTCGCACGCGGACTTTTCCGGCAACATCGGTTGTGATGCCATCGAACGAGAAGCCGTACACTTCCCACTTGCGCGTTTCGACTCGTGTCCCGTCGACAAGGACGGTGCTGGGGTGTTGCCGCGGCCTGAGAAACAGGAGTGTCGCCTCACGTACCGCCGGGGAAGCGTGCAGACTCAACTCGTTCGACGTAGCAAAGGTCACTTGCACTCCGCGACGCGCGATTTCCCACTCGTAAATCTGCTTACTGGTCCACCATTCGAGGCCGCTGGTCCGACCGTAATCGACGAGTTCGGCAAATGCTTCGGCAACGTGCGGCTTCTGGATGTGTGCCGGATGGAACAGGAAATGTGCGACACCATGATGCGGCAGTACGGAATCAACCAGTTGCTTGCCGTACTGGCGTGGACAGACAATCACGAGATCCTGGGTCAATAGATTGATCTCCAGCACCTTGAGTCGCCGGCCCGGTTGCACTTCGTCGTCGATCGGAAAATAGGGCTGGGACCCACCGAGTGGAAAGCCTATTGTGCCTTTCTTGCTTGGCCCGCGCGTCTGGTCCACGTGGATACCGATCTCTTCGCACCAGCGGAAGAAATCAAGCCGGTTTTCCCAACGCGTGTAGTGATTCTTATTGGTCGTAACGTGCCGTAATCCGGTTTCTTTCCGCAGCCACTGGTGTTGAAACACGAGATTCGCCTTCGACCAACACGTTTTTTCGCCACCGGTCCGTGCATCGTAGTGCAGTGCGAGTTCGTAGTCCTGTTTCCGCAAGCGATCGTAAAACTGCCGCGGGTAGCCACCTGGATACAATATGCACCACGTCGTCTTCACGTTGCAACGCGTTACAACCTCGAGCATCGCAGCGGCTCTTGCTGGATCGTTGCCGTCCGAGTCGTGTGAGATGTGCCCAACCGCCTTGAGTCCGCGCGGCCAGTACCAGAGCAATCCCAGCGTCGTGCCTTGCCGACGCGCCGCGTAAAAGATGCTGCGAATGATGATCTCGCGCAAACTGTCGCTAACGGGTTCAAGAAATGCCGGTTCGCCGTCCGGTTGCATGATGGTCCTGTCGCGACGCCAATCGAGCACGCTGCCATCTTCGGCCTTCAATTCGCCGTCATTCAATTCGGCCGTGCCGTCCGGGGCGGGGCGACCGTCCTGCAACACGGGGACACCTTGTTGGATGTGAACAATCGAAAACAGCAAGTCTGGTGCCAGCAGGATCGCACGCCCCTCGCCAACGCGGTTCTCAAGGATGGCGTGCCCCTTGGCCCCTTGTGCCCCCGACTGAACTTCCGCCAAGGAAGTCGCCGGACCGGATTTGACGACAAAGCCCCCGAACACGTGCAATGCACCGCGCCGTCGCGCCGTGATTGGATGCTCCGCGGCGGTTACTTTCAACCAACCTTCGGCCAGTCGCTGTTTACTGCTGACGCCAAAAACGTCGTCCAGCCCGGACGTTCCACCGATACCGACGAGGGCACCGCCTTGCTGCACGAGCGTCACGAGCGTCGCACGTTGTTGTGCCGTAAGCTGAAGATCCCCGGCCAGGACCACGATCGGCTTTGCGTGGCTCACGAGTGAGGGAATCCGCGCGGGGGTTAACTGCTCGAAGAACAGCCCCGCACGCTCAAGCACTTCGGTAATGTAGCCCCAACTCGGTGCGCGTGGATCAACGTCGGTGGAGATGGATTCGGTGACCACCACAAGCGGTGCATGCACGGCCGATCGCGAGGCCGGACCATCGTGCGCGGCAACTCGGCCAAGCTCCCGCGGCGCGGGACCGTCGTGCGACGCGAGTCCCTCTGCCGCGTGGGTTGTGCCCGGCAGGATCAGCAGACCGGCCGTCGCTGTTGACTCTTGCAAGAAAGCACGTCGTGTTGCGCGGCCAGGTCCTCCAACGCGTGCCCCATCTTCTTTCAATTGGCTCGTGTGCGTCCTATTCATGTTCGCCAACTCCTTGCGTGATGCTGTTCTCGGCGTTTCGCAGCGCGTGCCCCTTCTCAATATGATAAGGCACGGCAAGCAGAAACGGTAACCGTTCACGGTTCGCAAGATACTTAACCGCAGATGAACGCGGATAAACGCTGATATACACGGGAAAGAGCGTTTTTCAGACTGCGTATCTGACGTGACAATGATCGCTTCTTCGACCGCAGCGGTCCTTTGCGGAGAAAGGACCTATCCTTTACCGCCCAAATGTAGACAACCAATGCGGCTCGATTCAAACGTTGCCCAGACTCGCGAACCCAAGCGCGGGAACAAGAACCGGATCAACTTCACTGGGCGTCAACCCCCATGGTAAAACAGTCCAGCCCATGATTCTGCACTACGGTGTCCGCAACTCACCCACATTCCCGTCCGCCGATGGCGGATTCATCCTGGTAGAGCGTATGATTCCGCACCACGGCGACGAATTTCCGGGCGTCACTTCCCGCCTCGTGCCGGCGGCTTACGCGTTTTCTTGGGGCGAAGCGACCTTTTGGGCGGCGGCCGCGCCGGCCGCGCGACCGGTCGTCTGAGCGGTCTGGCCGAGCCGGGCGGAAGCCACCGCGCCGGCCGGCCCAGCGGTGGCAGAGCTAACTGAGGATTGACTCCCTGGGCAAGTCGAACAACATGGACACAGCGGGTCCCCGCGGGCGCCTCGATCAGGTACTTGATGACGCCGGTCGACGCCGGCAATTGGCGAAATGCGACTTGTTCCCAATCGTGCGACTCCGTGACGCGGTAATGCCAAAGCGTGCACTTCTTCCAGTCGGGTGGCAGGTGTTTGACAGTCAACTTGGCGTCGCGGTTGCTGCGCCAGAAGCTGATCAGGACCGTGATCGTACGGCGCCCCATGCCCGAAGTGGCCATCAAGGCGACGTTCTTCGCGTTGTCCCCGGACGATCGCAGCACGCACAATCGCTCGGGGTCGACCGGCAATAAAGCGAGTATCTTATGAATTTGTGACAGCGCCTGCTATACTGCCACTTGCGTGTTGGTCCGATTCGGAAAGCTACGCGCTTCTTCTTGGAGACAATGCGGTCAGTCGCTGTTCCTTGTCCACTCCGTGCGCAACCGGTAGAATGAAGTACGTGCCGAATGCCGACATTCCTTGATTTTGTGTGTGGAAGACGTCGATGAGTACGACAGCGCAAATCTCTCTGGCCCAATACGAGATCATGATGGAGACCGGTGTCTTTGCGGGCGTACGCCGCCAACGCGTCGAATTGCTGCGTGGAGTGATTTGCGAAATGAACCCAATCGGAAATGATCATAGTCTGATCGTTGGTCAGTTAACTGATTGGTGTTACGCTCATTGGCCGCGCGCGTCATTCATGATCCGCGTCCAATCGCCTTTGCTATTGCCATCTGTCAACAGTGCGCCCGAACCTGACTTGGTGGTCGTTACTCGGAAGCGATACACGCGGCACCCCGTGCCTGAGGATGTCCACCTACTTGTGGAGGTGGCCGACACGTCGGTCAACCGCGATATGGGAGACAAGCTGTCGTTGTACGCGGAAGGAGAGATCAACGAATACTGGGTGGTCAACATACCGAGCCGCGTCGTTCACACGTATCGATCCCCTAGCGACGGACGGTACGGACAAGTGGCCACATATCGCGACGACGAGCCCATTCGCGCTTCGGCCAATCCAGACGCCGTGGCCACCGCGAATGACATTCTGGCCGTTCTTGATTAGCGTGCGTACTGAACCACAGCGGTGCCCGGTGCGAACTCGGTCAAGGTCGCATGCTACGGTCGGGGGGACTTCCAATGCGTTGGCAAGGTAGACGCGAGAGCAAGAACATCGAGGACCGGCGGTCGATGGGCCGGCAAACGAAGCTATCACACGTCGTTTTGGCTGCCATTGGCACGAGTCTGTTGTGCGTGTCGCGCGTGGAGGCTGGCGATGTGCTGCACAAGGTGATGGTGCCGATGCGCGATGGCACGCAGCTGGCCACCTTTCCCGACCGCGAGTACGCCTTTCTTCCTCGCGCGCCAGGGCAAATTGTCCCAGAAACCACCCATGATCGATGGCGACCACGCGGAGTTTGTTTATGACCCGGGCGATCCTTGTCCGACCCACGGCGGTGCCAATCTGTCGCTCCCGTCCGGCCCGTTGGACCAGCGCAAGGTCAGTCGCCGAAACGACGTGTTGCGGTTCGAAACCGCGCCGCTTGCCACGCCCCTCGAAGTTAGAT
>CAZSOG010000584.1:0-4518 GCA_964607555.1 uncultured Pirellulaceae bacterium
ATGAGAACGCGGATTACTTCCGCAGCTTTTCAATACCTTAGACTCTTGAGCCGCATCGAATGGCTGAACTTAAATGATACTCGCATTGGCCGTGTGGATGGGATTGCGTCAATGCGTTGCCTCAGAACGCTCATGCTGTCTGATACGCGGATTGCGGATGACGCGATTCTTGAAATTGCGGAGCTTGACAAATTGATCGAACTACACATACAGAAAACCGATGTCACCGAAGGTGCAATCGAATGGCTCCTCGGCAAATGCCCACACTTGGTTGTTCTAGGTCCAGACACGGAGTCGACACAGCGACGATTCAAGGCAGGATTCGCGTCGCCGTCGCCGAGTTCAGTTGGACTCTTGAACTTGCGTTTTTCTAGACGTTGTCGGATTCCGGATCATATCAAGGAAGGTTCGGAGCCTGAAGGTGACTCATCAGCCGGTCTTAATACTTGAGAACTCGACACGACATCCGTCGACGGCCATCCGTGTTCGCGGAATAGTAAGAAGAAGTGCACGGACTTGTAACTCCTCGGGGAACGTTGGTCCTTCGGTCCGGTATTGTGCGTCTGGACCAGCAAAGGGAAGCTGCACGGGGTCAGATCCGGTTTTGGGTTTTCAGGAGGATGAGACGGGTCAGACGGGCGGCAACACGCTGGCCCCAAAGCGAGTCGATTTCGGCTATAATGCGCTCGGGCAATTCACGTCGATTGCGCGCTACAAGGACACCGACGGCGGGACGGCGAACGAAGTGGCCACCAGCAGCTTTACGTACGACACGCTCTCGCGGCTTACCGGCCTTGCGTACACGAAGGGCGGCACGAATCTGTTCACGCCCTATGGGTGGTCGTACGACAGCCTCTCATCGCCCGGCTTTGGTGGCGCGCGGACCAGCATCGCCACCGATCCGCGCGTGGCGGCCACGGCCGCCATGCCGGCGATGCCCGGCCTTGGACGCGTCACGCAAATGACCGGCCAGGACGGCACGAGCGACTACGGCTACGACAAGTCCAGCCAATTGACCAGCGCCGTGCACAGTTTTCAGACCGACGAAACGTACACGTACGATGCGGGTGGCAACCGGACGATGACCGGCTACCAGACCGGGACCGATAACCGGTTGCTCAACGATGGCACGTACTCGTACGAGTATGATCAGGAGGGCAATCGGACCAAGCGCACCAAGCTGCTTCACAACGGCGAGTCCTCAAGGCCTAGTCCCACAACGACACAGAGCACATGGCGTGCCAATGCGACTTCGAATGGCCGTTGTTTCGCAGCTCTCGACACATCAACCAACGAATCGACCGAGTACCAGTGGGACTACCACAACCGTCTGGTGAAGGTGACCGAGAAGGACTCGATGGGCCAGACGACCAAGGTGGTCGAGTACACGTACGACGTGTTCAACAGAAGAATCGCGAAAGAGGTGGACACAACTAGCCCGTTCGACATGGCCGACGCGGCAATCGAGCGCTATGTTTATGACGACATTCACAACGGCGTGGCGTCGCTTGACGGCGGCAACGTGGTGCTGGACTTCACCGACCCGGACGGCGCTGGCGCACAGCCGATGACGCTTGCCAAACGGTATCTCTATGGTGAAATGATCGATCAGATCCTGGCGCAGGAGGACGTAACCAAGAACCTGACGGCGACCGATCGTGTCCTATGGCCGCTGGTAGACAACCTCGGCACGGTGCGCGATCTAGCCAAGCAGGACGGCACGATCGGGAAGCTGCGCTGGGGTCAGATCCTGTTTCCGGTTTACAGACAGGTGCGGACCGGTTGTGATCGGGTCCTGTCACGACCGTTACACATTGAATTCCCTGGCGCAATCTACCACGTGATCACCCGAATCGCTGCGACGCGCGCTGGTTGCTCCCGAGCAGCAGAAGGAAAAACCGCTGAAAGTCCGTGCGGCGTACCATCGCGATTATGCCTAAAAACCGAAAACAGGATCTGACCCCGACAGCTCCCTGATCGGGCTGTTTTTGGAACGGGAAGTCGACATCGTGACGCTGCTTCATCAGGCGCGGAATGTGGAGGCCGAGGTGCGTGGCGGGAAGCGCCTTGGCAAAAACGACTACTTGATCACATGGGTGTCATGACGGGGTCAGGTCATGACGTTTAAATTTAGGCGCGGCGCGATTTGCGTTTCTGCTTCGCGTGTTGAGCGGACCTGATCCCACGACGCCGCATGACCCCGATTGGCAAATCTAGCCATTCGAGTCAGACGTGTATCCCGTTCCCGAGTCAACACTTGGGTTCTTGGGTTTCAGCAGCGAGTCGCGAGTGGACATGGCGTACTGCTCATGCGAGAATGTACGTTAGACTTTAGTTCTGAACAACCGTGCAGCGAAGTGACTGCTCTTATCGGCGGAGCTGGGAACTGCAGAGCACGGCGCAATGGAGAAGGACGAGGTCTTGTGTCGACCGCCGAGGAGAAAGGACTGTTCTTCCATGTTCCGCAGTTTTTTTCGTCGAACTCCCGGCGGGCCGCGAAGGCGCCGCTTGCGATTCGTGCTTCGATGGAACGGGGATTCAGCCATTGACGACGGCCAGTCGCTTGCGGTGGACGATCTCTTGAGCGCAACCGGTCTTGATTGGCTCTGTGAGTTGCGCGACCCAGCACCCTGAATGTGCGCACCGGCGCCAACGACAACCTGATGTTCTGGCCCCTTTTCTGACCTTCCTGCTATCATCGCGCTCGCTATCGCTCAGTGCGGCGCGGGTAGTATGATCGTGGCGTTTTCGGTGAACTCGGCTTCGCCAACCTTGCCGTCCATGCGATAACGCACGTTCAGCTTCTTGGTCACGTTGGGCACGGGATCACCGCCAAACGCCGTGTTATAGTCTCTCGGCGACAAGACGATCACGGGACAGTCGCCCGCATGGCGGCGCAGGATCTTGGTGACATCTTTCTGCTTGTGTCCCGCTCCGTACTCGGCCTTGAGAATCTCGATTTTCACCGGTTCGCGGCCCACAAGTTCAACAAGTCGCTTGGGATCGGCGCCACCGATCTTCTTCGCGACGGACAACGCGGCCGCGCTCGCGTCGGCCTTGAGTCGCGGGTTCTTTGCCAGCGCGACCGTCATGCGCAGCATGGCAACGCTCGGATACCGTTCGGCCACTTCCAACACCAATTGTCGTTCCTCGTCCCGGTCGGCCGCCTCCAACGCACTGCGACACATGGCGGCCCGTTGCTGGTCGGGCATCAGGAACTGGCGCACCAGGCGGATGTAGCCGCGGAGCGCCCGGACGCGGTAGCGATGGTCGGGCGTCTTCGCCAATTGCAGCAGGACCGGTCCAGCATCCACCGACATCCACGATCCCAACAGTCGCGTGGCGGTATCTTGCAGTTGGAGATCGTCCGAGCGTGCGGCTTTGCCAACCGTTTGCAGCGCGTTCTTGCCACCCATCTGCGTCAGCGTCTCCAGAATGGCGACTTTTGCCTCTTTCGGCGCCGCGGCCAGCGCGGCGTCCAGTTTTTCGGCGCATGCTTCGCGCTCCGGCATGCGGACACAGGCGGCTTGCAGCGCCTTGAGTGCGATGGGGGCGTCTTCGGCGTGGGACGGGTTGACGACACGCGCGATCAAGAGCGGCACGTTTTCCAGTTGAGCGACCTCGCCCAGGGCGACCATCGCCGCGGCTCGGACCGTCGCGTCCTCATCGTCCGCGGCTTTCAACAAGGGGGCCACCGCGTCGATGCGCCGCATCCCGATCAGTTGGATCAACGCCACGCGTTCGGCACGGCCGGCGTTGGCCAGTCGCGCGACCAGTTCGGCATCGACGCCCTTGCTGGGCAACGCCTTGAGTGCCGTTTTTGCCGCCTGGGCAACATCCTGGTCGTTGCCGGCGGCGACGCTCAGCAGAACCGGCACGCACGAGGCGTCTCCCTTCCGCTCCAGGACCTTGAGTGCGGCGATCCGCACGGCCGCCGGGCCACTCTTGGTCGCTTCCAGCAGCGCCGGCATTGCCTCGGCATCACCTCGATCGGCAAGTGCCAGAATCAGCAAGAGGCGCAGTTCGGGCTTGACGTCGCGCAGCGCCGTCATCAGCTTGCGCGACACACCTGGCCCGGAAAGCTCGCGCGCGGTGGTCAGTCCGAGTGCGACCATTACTTTGTCACCGGACTTCAACTGCGCGACCAAGAGTGGAATCCCCTCGGGGCCGCGTGCGAGAATGGCGCCCCGAGTCGCCTCGACGACGCGCTGTTTCGGCACGTCGGCCGCGCGCACTTGATCGTAGAGTTCGCCGGCCGCGGCGGCGTGGCCGGTCGCCAAGAGCTTCTCGGCGCACAGGATACACCCTTCCGCGACGGCCGAACGGACCGTGGCCGGCGTGTCGGCAAGTGATTTTCGCAGCGCGGCGGTCGCGGCTTCATTGCCGATCCGGCCCAACGCCGCCGCCGCCGCGGCAGCGACTTCGGGATCGAGACCGTGCATTAGCCCGACCAGTCCGTCGACCGCTTGAACGTCACGGCGCACCGCCAGCGAATTGACCACGCCGATCACCTCGCCG
>CAZSOG010000585.1:0-4516 GCA_964607555.1 uncultured Pirellulaceae bacterium
GCAAACCGCTCTTTTGGGCGCTACACGTAGAGCGGCTCTCCGAGCCGTCTCGGCTACGGGGATCCGCCAGTTGGTTGGAGGTGGAACCTCGTTAGATTCTTAGGCTGCCACATGCGCGCACCGTGCGCGCATGTTTCGAAGCGAACAACGGGAGCGCTGCGGAACAAGGGCGTACTCCCTTGTGGGTTGCGGGCCTCCCGCGTTAGGCCTTGGAAGATGATACAATATGGCCCATGCTACTGTTGCCGCGATGCAGGCAGCGAGCCACTTGCAACTATCCGACGTCGCTGTGTCAGAAGGAGACTCACCATGAAACGACTACTGTCCGTGCCTGTTGCGTCTTGTCTTGTGTTCATGTTTTGTGCGCTGGCCATGCCAATGCCGGCCGGCGCTGCGGATGATATCCCGATCAACGATTTCGAGGCGCAGGACTACGGCGACTGGAAGGTCGAGGGCACGGCGTTCGGCAAGGCCCCGGCGAAAGGGACGCTCGGCGGCCAGATGCAGGTCACCGGTTTCGAAGGCAAAGGGCTGGTCAATACGTTTCTCGGTGGCGACCGGCCGACGGGCAAGCTCACGTCACCCGAGTTCACCATCGAGCGGGACTACATCAAATTTCTAATCGGCGGCGGCGGGCATCCGGGCAAGACATGCATGAATCTGCTCATTGACGGTCGCGTTGTCCTCAGCGCGACGGGGCCGAACACCGAGCCGGGCGGTAGCGAGTTCCTTAACTGGGTCAACTGGGACATCAAGCAGTACATGGGCAAGAAGGCCGTCCTTCAGATCGTCGACGAGGCGTCCGGCGGTTGGGGCCACATCAATGTCGATCAAATCTTGCAGAGCAACGCGCGTGCGAAGAAGAAACCGTTCGTCGCGCCGGCCAAGCGTGGCAAAACACCGCGTCTTCCGGCGGTTACCCGCGCGATCAAGATCACCGGCAAGTACATTATCTTGCCCGTTTCGAACCAGGGCCAACGCGGTCGGATGACGGTCCATGTTGGCGACCAGCTGGTCCACAGTCTTGACTGCGATTTCCCCCCGAATAAGGACTCCATCGACTGGTGGACTTATCTTGATATGTCGGAGTATGTTGGCAAGACGGCGAAGGTCAGTGCGGAGGCCGCGCCAGTTATCTGCGATCTCTTGGAATCGAGCGACCAGATACGTCACCTGCAACCACTCTATGACGAGGCACTGCGACCCCAGTTTCACATGAGTCAGATGCGCGGCTGGAATAACGACCCGAACGGAATGTGCTACTACGACGGAGAGTACCACTTCTTCTGGCAGTGCAACCCGGCCGGTCGGAATTGGGCCAACATGTACTGGGGACACGCCACGAGTCCGGACATGATCCACTGGACCGAGCAAGACCGGGCGCTGCGCCCGTTTGGTGACGATGTCAAGGAACGTTACCCGAGCATGGCCGTCAAGAACTGTTTTTCGGGAAGCGGCAATGTCGATGTGCACAACACGGCTGGTTGGCAAACCGGCGCCGAGAAAACGATGGTCCTCGCGTTCACCGATACCGGGTGCGGTGAAGCGATTGCCTATTCTGTCGATCGCGGCAAGAAATGGACCTACTATCAAGGCAATCCGGTCATTGAGCACTCGGGGCGCGACCCGCAACTGATCTGGTACAAGCCGGGCAAGCACTGGGTCATCGCGGTATTTGACCAAGACCCGAAACTTGGTCGCGGTATTGCCATTTATACGAGCAAGGACCTCAAGGAGTGGGAACTGGCGAGCAAACTTCCGGGTTACTTCGAGTGCCCGGAGGTCTTTCAACTGCCGGTTGATGGCGATCCGACGAAGGTCAAGTGGGTGATCTTTGCCGCGGACGCACGCTATGCGATCGGTGATTTCGACGGCAAGACGTTCACGCCGGACCATGAGGGGAAACAGCGTCTCCACTGGGGTGCCTACTATGCCTCGCAGTGCTTCAACAACAGCCCCGACGGGCGCGTTGTGCAGATTGGTTGGGCGCGGATCAATATGCCTGACATGCCGTTCAACCAAACCTTCACCGTACCGACCAACCTGACGCTGCACACGACGGAGGACGGCGTCCGGATGTTCGCCAACCCGATCAAGGAACTCGAACAGCTGCGCAAGCCGCATCCGAAGACGGTCCATGACATGCAGTTCACCGCCGCGTCGCCCGCCGTCACGCTGGATGCCCAGGGCCAGCTATTCGATATTCTCGTGACGGTGAAAAAGGGAACTGCGTCGAAGGCCGTTTTCCGTTTCGGTGACAATGTGGCAACCTACGATTTCACCGGCCAGAAGCTCGACGAGATGCCGTTGCCCATGAAGGACGGCAGGGTCACGTTCCGGGTGCTGGTCGACCGCCCGATGTACGAGTTGATCGGTGGCGACGGAGCGTGTTACAAGACCAGCGCCCGGCGCGATATGGGCAAGCCGCTCGGCACGGTCGCGCTGACCGCGGAAGGTGGTACTCTGAATGTCGAGTCGCTCAAGGTTTATACCATGCGATCGGCATGGAAGAAGAAATAGGGTAGCCGTTCACGACATTTCTATCAAGGAACACTAATCTTCACTGATCAACACTAATGATACCGTCCTGGAAAGTCTGTAACACTCAACATACATCGGACACGTCGTAGAAAAGCCGACGGCACTTCAAGGTGAGGTTTTCCGATATTAGCGAGAATTAGCGTCGATTAGTGTTCTTTTCATTCTGGTCCGGGAACAGTTACGAAATAGGGTTGGTTTCTTGTGGCCGTTTATGGCTAACCGCTCTCCACAATCCGACACCCTCGTCAAGAGAGACCGTTTGGCGAGGGTAGATACGGACTTTCATATTCTTGCCCCCTCTGCGCGCTCCGTCTTACGACCAAGGGCTTATCGAGGAGATATGGCAAGAATATAGGACTTTCCATAACGCGGGCTGCGCCCGCAACCCACAAGGGAGTACGCCCTCCTTAAGGTTGTGATCCGCTTCTTCGACGGACGTGGACGTCCATCGTACAAGTTGGAGGCCCGGTTCTAGGGCACGTTGTTCGTCTTCTCGGCTGCCGGGATCCCGGCATGTGGCCTGACCGTCCGGTGGGCCGATTGGCGGTTCTCCTCCACACCGTCATTGTTCTTGACAACGACATGTGCCACGTCGGGGTCGTTGTCTTGGACGATCACTTGACGCACGGCGCCGCGAAAGGTGTTGTTTTCGATGATGATGTCGGCCACTTTGGGCTGGAGACGGATCGCGGCGCCTTGTTTGGCGGTTGTTTCAAACAGGTTATTGACGACTCGATAGTTCTCGGCACGTGGAGTTTTCGGTGGGTCCCAGGTCGATTCATTGATCATGATCTCGCCGTCTTTGTCAGCGTCGTCCTTGCGGCCGTTGTGACGAAATATGTTGCCGGTCACGACGACACGAATTGAGTCGGGTGCCCAAAGTCCCTCGCGCCCGCTGCCAGTGATCAGGTTGTTGGCCAGGATACAGTCGGTTGATCCAGCTTCGATCGTTACTCCGCGCGAGCCGTTGTCTTGGATCACGTTGCCCGAAGCGAGCACGGTATGGGATGACTCGACAAAGTACCCACCCATGGTACTTCCGGTGACCGTACTGTTGACGAACCGCCCGTCGCGACAGCGATAGAAGTGCGTGCCATCGGAGCGCGAGTCCTCCAACGCACAGTCGTCCACCACAAAGTTGTGGACATAGTATAGCGCGATGGTACCCTGGTCCATGCGCGTGCTGCCCTTCGCGGGACCCTGGTTCGGAAGCAGGTAATCGGTGTACTTGTTACAGCAACGTTGGGCGAGAAGTCCATGGACCCAAACGTGCGTGATCGGCTGGTCCGCGGTCCCAAAGACGCCCACGGCGTTGCTTGACATGTCGTGAACATAGGTGTCGCGAACGCGGATACGCGCCGACCGGCCGCGAATGCGGATCGCTGAAATGTTCACACTATCGGGCCAGGAATCCCGTTGGCCCGCGATCTCACCACCGAGTAGGGTCACGTCGGTCACGTCCTGGCCCAGGAAGACCTGGCCATCCGCCTTGGCGGACGCGCTGACACGAAACACGGCACCATGAAGTGACAGTGTTGTGCCGGAGTGGAGCCGCAATCCGGCGGGATCGTCGATGCGGTAGATCATCGGCCGAAACGTCAGCTGTTGATGCCGCGCGGCGGCCTGGTCCATCGCTTTCTGGATGGCCGTTTGGTAGCAGACAGACCCGTCAGTCACATACCCGTTGGGCAGGAAGTCCGTGACGCGAACCGTGTCTGATTCCGCGGCGCGAGTCACGCGCGGACACGGTTGCAGCGGCGTGCCCAACAGACACAACACAAAAACAAATACAAGACGAAACGAACGGTGGTGAGTCATTGGGAGCTCCATTTCCGGGCGTTGGCGCCCGTAGACCACGTTGAACATTACCGTGCCGTCGCCCCGCGGCTTCGAGTGAACCGCGCATCGAGCAGGGCGTGCCAAGCGACGGCAAGCGACGGAACCAGGCACCTACCGCCGCGTGTCTGAAACACCG
>CAZSOG010000586.1:0-4512 GCA_964607555.1 uncultured Pirellulaceae bacterium
TCTGCACTACACGGCGGCGCGCTTAACCGGACCAGGTTCCGGCCCCCACCCAGCTTGTCTGGGTGGAGCCAGTGATTCTGCACTACACGGCGGCGCACGCGCCGGCCTCCTCTTCTCCCCGCCCGCCGCTTCGCGGCGGGCGGGGAGAAGAGGCCGTTTTTTCGCGCGCTGCTGTAGTGCATAATCATGCGCTCCACCCACACGAGGTGGGCGGGGGCGTAACTGCCTGGAATGTAGTGACTTGCGCCATGCGTGACAGACAAAGTGGCGCTGTCCAATTAGAATCCCCTCATATATCCGTGTCTTCCAGATATTCTTGCCGAATCTACTTTCCGGCTCCGTCGCACGCCGAGACTCGAAGGAAAAGAACATCTTGTGGCAAGAATATCGGAGCCGCGACCTGCGACACCGCGCGACGGAGTTCACGAATTGTCCGGGCCGGTAGCCGGCTGGAACATCGAGTCAGGGCACGAGCCGATCGGGCCGTTCGAATGCGATGACGATCAGTTGGTCGTCCGACGTGAAGGGCCCGAACTTGCCGGGGTGGGGATTGATCAGGATCCCATCCTTGGTGATCGCGCCGATCAGGATCGCAGGATTGTCGGCCACGCGATGCTGGAACATCGCCGCGCCCAATTCCTCGAATTGCTTACCGACGAATGTCGGCGGGACCGGCAGCAGGTAGATCTCGTTCGTGTCGCTCGAGACGTTCAGCAGATTGTGGTAAACAACACTCAGCCCGTGCGCCAACGACGACTGCGCCAACAGCATCATCGTGAAGTCGGAAGCGCCGACGATCTCGTCGACCCCGGCGCGTCTTAAATGGGCGCTGTTGGCCGGATCCATGCCTTCGACGCAGATGTGTACGCGCTTGGCATTTTCACCGGCGGCGCGGACCGCCATGGCGATCAGGATGCTTTTGGCATCCGCCAGATGTCCCTCCGCCGGATCCGCCAGGACAAGAACCGAATAGGCGTCTTGCACGCAGGCGCGTTTCAGAACAATTTCGTTCGCCGGATCGCCCTTGACCAAAAAAACGTCCTCGAACGCCGGATCATCTTCCTGTTCCGGCAGCGCGGCCGCGTCCGCCTGTTCGCTAACGACAACGATCGCGCGTTTATCCTTGATGATGTCCGCGTGCAGCTCCCGGATGATGGGGACGGCTTTGTCATTCCAATTGCAGATAATGATATGATCACTCAAATTGTACTTAGGCATTCTTCTACGGCTCCCTATACGGCTTTCGACCAGGAATGACGCGATCATGCCGGTGAAGATCGCGACGATTCCCACGCTGATCGCCAAGACAATGGTAACGACAATCTGGCCGGCGGGTGTCTGGGGTTGCGCGCTGTCCAGCCCACTGAAGAAATAGACGGCGATATTCCAGAAGACCTTGTGCAGGGAATCGAATCCGGGGTTCGACGTCCCTTCGGTCAGGTAGAGCGCCACGGCGGCAAGCAGCCACAGCAGCACCAGGATGAAGAGCATCCTGCTGAACGTGTGCCGCCAAATCAGCCGATTAAAAAAAGACCGGACTTTTCTCACCGATTCAATCTTCATGCTCGAGCAACTGCCGCATCTCGTCGAAACGCGCCTGCTCTCTAGGGTCCACCGTCGGATAGTGTAAATCAAGTGACGTTAGCGTGTCACGTATGATCTCCGCGACTTGGAGCCGCATCCACGGCTTCTTGTCGGCGGGGATCGCGTACCAGGGCGCCCACGGACGGGATGTCGCGTTCAGCATCTCCTCGTATGCCTGCATGTACCGGTCCCAAGACTGGCGCTCCCGGACATCCGCCGAAGAGAACTTCCAGTTCTTTTCCGGCTCGTCCAATCGGTCGAGAAACCGCTTTTTCTGCTGCTTCTTGGAGACATTCAGCCAGAATTTCAGAATGACCGTGCCGTTATGGGCCAGGTGCGATTCATGATCGCGGATCGAATTGAACCGATCGCGCCAAATGTGCTTGCGCGCCACCGTGCTCGGAAGTCGCTGGGCATCGATCAGCTCGGGATGGACGCGCACCACCAGGACCTCCTCGTAATAACTGCGGTTGAACACACCGATGCGCCCGCGCTCGGGCAAGCGGATAGCGGACCGCCACAGGAAGTCATGATCCAATTCCAAAGGAGACGGCTGTTTGAACGAGAAAACCTGGCAGCCGGCCGGGTTCACGCCGCTCATCACCGCGCGAATCGTCCCGTCCTTGCCGGCTGCGTCCATCGCTTGAAAAATCAGCAGCAGCGCGTTGCGATCGTGTGCGTACAGGATGCGCTGGAGCTGCTCGATGTCCGCCACGACATCCGCCAACAGCTTGCGGCATGCCCTGCCGCCGGGCGCATCGTTCGGCGGCTTGCGCGGCGCACGATCGATGTGGAAATCGCCATCGAACGGGACCAGATAGCGATGGCGAGTCGCGCTGAACATGGCGTTTTCCTCTGCTCGATTCGGGCGCAAAAAAAGATGCAGTTTCTGGGTTACTCGGTATTTGCGGACTCGGGTCGAGCCGCTGACTTCCCTATGGGGAAGACGCTTATAACCCAAATGGTTCGACAAGCGGTCACCTGTCGCGCCACGCAAAACTGCATCTACCTGTATTGTACTGCGATCGGCACGGAAATCCAGAGGGGGGCGGATGTTCCGTTGCTCTCAGGGCGTCGGTATCCGCAAGAACGCCAGCAACGCGGCGATCTCCCCCGCACTGAACGTATCAAGCAGTCCCCGCGGCATCGGCGAGGTCTTGGACCATTGCATCTGATCAATCGCATCCCGCTGGACCATCGACAGATCGGACTGATCAAATGGGTCGTTCATGATCACCAGCGTATTGCCACTGATGTCGGTGATCTTGCCGGATACCACATGGCCGTCGTCCGACAAGATCTGAACGGCCCGATATTGGTCTGAGATTACGCGATCCGGATCAACGATCGCTTCGACCAGATCATGGATATTGAGCCGCCGCGCCACATTGGTCAAATCAGGGCCGATCATGCCACCCTGCCCTGCAAACCGGTGGCATCGGTAACAGAGTGCCGTGGCGAACACACGCTGTCCCTGATCAAGCACGGCCGGTGTCCGCCGGACTGTGGGAATGCCGAGCACGTCGTCCATCGTCCATTTCTTGACGACCGGTCGGGCTTCGAGCTGTTCCAAGGGATCGGTCGGGGCGGGCATTTTCAGCACGTCGGCCAACCGCGCGCGTTCCACATTGGTGAGTTGACTTTCGATGGCGGTCCGGATCTGATCCAGGTAGTCACCTAAGAGGAAGCCACCGCGTTGCGCGACCGACCGTTGGAACCACTGGAACAGCCGCCGCCGCTCGGCCAATGTCCAGCCCTCATGCACGTCGCGCAGACACATCACATAGTGAATCTGCCGTTGCTGGGTCGGAGTTATTTCGAGTTGTTCGAGGATGCGCGTGATGATATGCGGCGCATCAACAAACACGAGTATTTCAGCCAGCTCACGATTCAGCCGATCATCATCGTTGGGGAATCGGTGTTGCAGCTCCGCCCGCGTGCGATCCCGCAAGGGTGTGCCGGCGGTGCCATGTCCATGGCGACTCAACGTTACCATGTAGGTCCGCAGCAGGTCGAGCCGGTCGCCGGGTGCCAGTTGTTCCCAGTCGATGCGTGCCAACGCGGTCACGATGCGCGGCGCCATGGCATGTTCGGCATGCCGGGCGAGGGCCAGCAGCGCGGCGACCGCGATGCGCGGCTCCGTCTCATGCAGCGCGCGTTCCGCCCACGCGTTTGGCGTCTGGTGTTCGAGCGCGACGCGCGCGGCGAAGCGGATGGCGCGGTCCCGGTCGGCCAATCGCGGCCACAGTTGACTCAGCGTGACCGCGGTCGGATCCGCATGACCACGCTCCAGTTGCCGGCGGACGTTCACCGCGGCGTTGTCGCGTCGGTTCGTGGCGTTCTTGGCGCCGATCCGGGCCGGGCCGGCATAGGTGACGCGATACAGTCCGGACATGATATTCCGGCCCCCGGTGACGAAGTACAAGGCACCGTCTTTCGGGTTGATCACCAGGTCGGTCACCGGCAACGGCGCCCCGGCCACAAGCGATTCGAATTCGCCCGTATAGGACGCACCATCCGCGTGCAAGTACACGGCATAGATGTTCCCCAAGCTCCAGTCGCCCATGATGAACGCCTGCCGATACTTGGCCGGGAAACGGGCTGCGTATCCGAACGTCACGCCGGTCGGGGAACTGAGCCCCACATCGACGACCGAACCGAAGCTGTCGAAATAATCAGCCGGCCATTTGGCCGTCCCCGCGCGCCAGCCAAAATCCGCGCCGCTGATGATGTGATTCACGCGTGTCGGCCGATACCAGGGCGTGCCCGTATCCCATTCCATGTCGGCGTCGAACGTGAACAGCTCGCCGCCGCGATCGAACGCGATGTCATACGGATTGCGCATCCCCATCGCGACCAGTTCGAACTGCCGCCCGTCGGGGTCCGTGCGGCAGAGCATGAAACACCAGTCCGCCCACTCGGCCCACG
>CAZSOG010000587.1:0-4504 GCA_964607555.1 uncultured Pirellulaceae bacterium
ACCGTGCGCGCATGTGGCAGCCTAAGAATCTAACAATGCGACCGACGAGACCCGATCCAAAAACTTGACTCAAGATCATCACATTTCCGCCCCAAAGGCCTCTCGTATCCTGGCCCGCGTCACCATCGATCGGTGACGCGGGCCGACGTGGACACTCTGGTTGAGCACCGCTAAACTGTTTTGTGGGAGAGGCCCAACGCCGCCCTTCATGCTTCAAGTGGAGTTTTGAGACAGGTTCTCGATGTGCTTGCCTATTACCTGAAGAGTTGGAAAGGGATCGTGTCGCAATGCTGAATTCCCGTCTGTCCTGCCGCGTGCCGATCGCGTGCACTATCACCTGCCTGTTCGGTCTGCTGGGAGTAATTGGTTGCGGAGATGAACCGGCTGACCGGAACGTGCGTTCACCGCGTGAGGCCGCGACGCACGGCTCGCCGGACTCGGCCGCGGTTGATTCCGATCTGGTTGCCGATCGTCCACAACAGGATGCGCGGCAGGGCGGCGCGCCGACATCGGGTGAGACGGATCTTCGTCAGAACCAAGCCGCGCGGACGGCAACCGACACGCGCGAAGAGTCTCCCACTTCGCCGGTGTCCGATGGGGATGCTACGACCAGCCGAACCGGATCCTTCGCGCCGGCACCGCCATCGCCGCGCGCGGGAGATGGGGCGGAGTGTGGCGCGCCATTGCTCGACGAACGACTCGCAAACCTCGAAATACCGCCGCGCTGGCTGGCCGGCGTCGAAACACATTACGATACCTCCAAACCATGGAAGGAAGCGCGGCTTGAGATTCGACGATTACTTTCTCTTGGGAACCCGGAAACCCATCGAGAGGCATTGAAGCTGACTTGGATCTATTTGCAGAAGCATGATATTGGCAACGGTCACGAGTATCCCATGTACACGTTTCTGGGCGGTGAGCCATTATGGTCGATCCGCGCGCACGAGCAATTCCTTGCCCAGTCACACGAAAACACGCCGATTTACTCTTATGTTTCCTTGGCATCACTCTACACCAAGTTTGGTGCGTTCGAAAAAGCGAAGGCAAAATTGGACGCGGCGATGGCGGGGCTGCCGGCACCACCGTGGCGAACGATGCGTGAAGCGGAAATGATGGCAGCCTATGGCGACGTGTACGCGGCCTGGGGGAAAGTGGACGAGGCCAAGAAACACTACGCGCGGGCCATCGCGCTGTATCCCAAGGCGAAACCACCGTACGGTGGCCACTTGCTGCCGCGGCGTGCCGCGAAAGTCCAGGCGAAACTGGATCGACTGACGTTGCAGTCACTTCAGCCTGGAACGCTGCGCGACGGGCATTATCGCGACAAGGCGCTCGGATATGCGGGCGACATCGATGTGACGGTTACGGTCCAAGGGGGCCGAATCACCGACGTGCGGGTGCAACACAAGGAAAAGATCGACCAAAACGCGTGCGTGATTATCCCGCGCGAAATCGTGCAAAAGCAGAGTGTCGAGGTGGATGGCATCAGTGGGGCGACGGCTACGGTGGATGCAATCGTCAACGGCACGTTCCGCGCATTGAAGAAGGCGGGGCGGCAATGAGGCGGCGCCCCGGTCTACGGCCCACCGCGAACCTGTTTGTCCCCATGCTCCCGAGCAGCCGGCGCATCGGTTGGCGCGGGGCCTTCTATCGAATACTCGATCGGATCGGCCCAGTCACGCGCAGCGCGCCTGCCCGCCGCGCCGTCCAGATAGTCTGTCTGGGCCTGTTCTGTTACGCGTTCTTCAAGGTCTGCTGGCCGCACGCCAAACACTTTGGGACCGACACATTTTCCGATACGTCCCTGTTGCCGGTCGACTCGTTTCTGCTGCTTGATCCACTGGCCGGTCTGAGTACGGCACTGGCAGGCCGGTTCGTGAATCCGGTGACGTGGTACTGGGCCGCCGCGATCGTCGTGGTGTGCATTCTCATACCGCGCGCCTTTTGTGGCTATTTGTGCCCACTCGGCACGTTGATCGACCTTTTCGACTGGCTTGTCGGCCGCCGTTTTCGGCGATTTCATTTGCCCGACAATAGCCGGCAACGGGGTTGGGTTCACACAAAATACTATCTTCTGGCAAGTCTGCTCGCCGCCTCCCTGTGTGGTGTGCTTGCCGCCGGCTGGTTTGCGGCGATTCCCATTCTTACACGCGGCATGCTGTTTACCGGTGGCCGCCTGCAATTGGCGCTCCTGAAAGACACGAACCAACTCGCACCGGTTGGGCCAACTTTCTATCTTTCCGTGGCATGGTTTGCCGGTGTGTTCCTGGTGAGCTTGCGCGGACGGCGATTCTGGTGTCGGTATCTCTGTCCGAGCGGCGCGCTCCTTTCGGTCTTGAATTATTTTCGCATCGGCGAGCGCAAAGTCGAAACGACCTGTATCAGTTGTAATCGGTGCGTCGAGATCTGCCCGTTCGATGCCATTGAAGAGGACTTTACCACGCGCACCGCGGATTGCACGTGGTGCCAGACGTGTGGTGGGTCGTGCCCGACGCACGCGATCAAGTTCGTGACGCGCTGGAATCGTGGCAATCTCCTGCCGGCGAAGGACCCGCGCGTCGAACAGCCCGCCGGCGCGCGGGTTTCGCGGCGCGGATTCGTAGCCGCCCTTGGAGTCGGCGCGGGATACGCCATGTCATGTCGACTGGAGCACCGGATCGGGGCCTCCTTTCGAGAAGCTCCTCTGAGACCGCCTGGCAGCGTCCCGGAAGATCTCTTCCTGGACCTCTGTATTCGATGCGGTCAGTGCATGAAGGTGTGTCCAGGTCCCGTGCTCCATGCCGCCGGATTGGATGATGGGCTCGATGCGCTCTGGACACCCGTCGCACGTCCGAATCATGCCGGCTGTCATCAAGACTGTAATTTCTGCACGCAGGTGTGTCCCACCGGCGCGATTCAGCCGCTGGCGATCGAACTGAAACGCAAGGTGCACATGGGGTTGGCGCGTGTCGTGACAGACACTTGCTTGCCGTTACGCGAACAAAGCCGGCAAGAATGCGAGTTGTGTTATCAAGAGTGCAAACAGGCCGGCTACGCGGCCATTGAAATGCGCTGGGTCCAAATCCCGTTGGACCCGCCACCACCCGAAGGAATGTTCTCGGAACTCGAACTCGAAGCGATGAGCCGTATTCGCGCGCCCGTGGTCGATGCGAATCAGTGTGTCGGTTGCGGAATCTGCCAATATCGGTGTCATATGCGTAATGTTGTGCAAGAACACTTGTTGGACAACAGTGCAATTGTCGTGTTCGCACGGAACGAACATCGACTGACCACTTTTCCTGACACAGTCGACCGGCTTCCGCGGCCGAACACGTAAATCGGTCGGGCACGGTCAAGTTTGAGATGTCTCATGATCGTTGATGGGTATCCACCTGATCGAAAAAATACGTCGTCATGTGTTTGTCGTTCACTTCGTCAAGTTCTCCCACAGGTGCTCCTGTTGATCATGATTCGGGCGGATGCGTGGACGTACCGATATCATTCCATGCGCGGATTATCAAGGCAGCGGACGCACGTGCAGCAGCCGCGCACGCGCGCCGTCAAGCGGCACGCTGAGTGTCCGCTTGCCGGGCTGGATCTCATTCATCCAGACTTTGGCCGTCAATAGATCACGGACCTCACTGCGCGTGGGAATCTCGAGCTGGACTTCGACTTTGTCAGCGCAGCGCTTGCCGTAATCGGCCACCAACAGCACGCGCTCTGAACCGTAGCGCAGTCCGCTGATCCGCGCCGGGGACTCGACCGATGCCGCATCTCCCAATAACTCGCCTTGCATGATGATCGGCTCGACCGAAGCGATGGCGCGAATCACTCGATTGTAGGCAATCAAACTCTCCGCATCCCACACTCGACTCGACCAGAAATAAACGCCACGGGCGCCGTTCATGTAACACTCGAGCAAGGCCCATTGCAACGCGTCCGCCGGAAACGTCCCCGCGTCGCCGGGCGTGATCCATGGCAGGACATCATTATGGCCGAGTGCCTTACGGTCTCGGCGCACTTCATCGCCAATCAAGGACCAATGGTATGGATAGAGGCAAGAGTAGGTGGAAACCTGGCTGCATTGCATCCACTTGGGATAGTTACGATCGACCGACCAGAGGTTCTGGTAGGTGGGGCCGGGTCGAAAGTCGTAGCCGCCAATGTCAAAGTCCTTACCGCCCGCCTTTTTTACCGCGGCGTGCGCCGCGCCTACGAGGTCGCGCCACATCTCGTCGCCCTTGGACCACTGCCACTGGTCCCAATCCGTGAGCCCAGACGTCTTGAAGTCCTGTTGGCAGCGCGAGCACTTCTTGCTGTCGACCGGCCCACGCCATCCCCAGAGCTCAATGTCCAATGCCGCGAAGTCCGGCCGAGCTCGCGCCATCGCCTTGGCGAACCGCTCGATCTCTTCCTGATAGTAGCGCCCTCGATAGGAGATGCACAGCTTCGAGCTCGTCGAACCATCTTCCAGCTGGTCGTGGATTTCGGCGGCCTTTGCGTGTCGCGTCACCATTTGATGCAG
>CAZSOG010000588.1:0-4499 GCA_964607555.1 uncultured Pirellulaceae bacterium
GCTGTTGCATCCGGACTCGCGGGAGGGGCCCGTTTGGGATTGGCGGCTACCTGGCGGCGTCGCGCTGCGCGGCTTTGAACCGCATTGGACCTACCACGAAGTCGGAGGGGCCGAGTGACACGCGCACGTCCTGGTTCGAAACAATGGGAGGCGCGTGGTCATGTTGCGCCGGCCGCGCGCAGCGCGGACCGGTCGGGGGCCGTATCAAGGGACACGCCGGGGCCCGGTTGGGCACGCGCCCTGTTCGTCATCGGTGCCCTGGTCGTGGTTACCTGGATCCTGGCGCGACAGGGACGCGGTGGCTCGGGCGTGGATCCGCAGGTGACCACCCTGGGAAGGATCGAGGTCACGGCACGGCTGCTCAACTGCCCGGACACGTTCCCCGACCTGGGCGCTTATCGGTACACGTATGTTGTGGAATACGAAGTCTTGCGTGTTCACCGGCAAGATCCCGCGGGGAAATATCTCTTGAAGCCGGGCGACCACATCTTTGTCGGCCATTACAAACCACGGCAGCCACGTGCCCGGATCAAGGATGCCGACTGGGGCGCCGCGCCGCTTGGTGGAACGTTGGACCGCATCGTCCAAGGTGACGTGCACCGCATGGCGTTGGACTACGAGTTGCGGACGCTCGCCCCAAGCGGCGCGCTCGACTACTGCTACCCGCCGCGGGGCAATCGATTCTTCGCCATTTGGACGAACCCCGCCACACCTTGACTCGGCGAACGGCATGGTATTCACGTCGCACATCTTTGTCTACTACTTCTTGCCGCTGCTGCTGTTGGTCTACTTCAACTTGCCGTATCGGGCGCGCAATCTGTTTCTGACGGTGACCAGCTATCTGTTCTACGGGTGGTGGAACCCATCTTTCATGGCGCTCATGCTCGCGGCGACGCTCGTCAACTTCGCCGCCGGGCACGTCATCGGCATGCCACGCTCCACGCCGCGACGACGACGTGTCGCCCTGATTATTGCCGTCGCCGTCAACTTGACCCTGTTGGGATTCTTCAAGTACTTCATGTTCTTCACCAACAGTCTCAACATGCTCTTGGCGCTGCGCGGATTCGAGTTGTTACCGGTCTTGCGCGTGACGCTGCCGATCGGGATATCTTTTTACACATTTCAGGCGTTGAGCTATACCGTCGATGTGTACCGGGGCGATGCCCGGCCCGCGCGCTCGTTCGTTGACTTCGCCTGCTTCGTATCGCTCTTTCCCCAGCTGATCGCCGGCCCGATCATCCGGTACCACACCGTGGCCGAGCAGTTGGTCGAGCGGACACACACCGCATCACGATTCGCGTCGGGCGTGTCACTGTTCATCGTCGGATTGGCCAAGAAGATATTGCTGGCCAACGTCATGGGAGAAGTGGCCGACGCCGTGTTCGGCGCGCGTCAGCCGGTACCCGCCGACGCGTGGTTTGGCGTGTTGGCCTATGCGTTCCAGATCTACTTCGACTTCTCCGCCTATTCCAATATGGCGATCGGACTCGGCCGCATGCTCGGGTTCGAATTCCCACGCAATTTCAACGCGCCGTATGTCGCCGAGAGCATCACCGATTTCTGGCGCCGCTGGCATATTTCACTTTCGACGTTCTTGCGTGACTATCTGTATATTCCGCTCGGCGGAAATCGCAGGGGCGCGGCGCGAACTTATGTCAACCTGGCCACCGTGATGGTGTTTGGTGGACTGTGGCACGGTGCCAACTGGACGTTTGTCGCGTGGGGCGCCATCCATGGCGGGGTGCTGATTTGGGAACGTTGGATGGGCAAGGACAGCTTCTATCGATTCCTGCCACGACCGGCGCGCGTCGCGATTACGTTCCTGCTCGTGTTGTTCACCTGGGTGATGTTCCGGTCCGTGACGTTGGCGGACGCCGGGGCGTTCTATGCCGCCATGTTGGGACTCGCGCACGCCGGCAGCACCAGCGTGCTGCTGGCCGGCGAAATCTACTCGACACAGTACTTGCTGGTCATGTCCGTCTGTATCGCATTGACGATTCAACCGGTCCAGACGTTCGACTGGTCGCAGCGATCGCACGGTCCCCTGGTCGCCGCCGGACTGATCCTGCTGTTCCTGGTCGCGCTGCTGGTCATGTCGACACAGGCGTTCAATCCGTTTCTATACTTCCAGTTCTAGTGTGGATCGAGCGCATTGCTGCGGACAGGCGAGCGTTTTTCGAGAAAAAAAGGGCGATTCGCGCGGAATTTTGCGTGCGCTCCGCCCCGTGTCGACCACAAGCAACTAAGATTTGACAGATGGTTTCCACACGCTGATCCATGGGAGATGACGATGATACGCACGCTGCTGGTAAATTCAATTTTCTGTCTCTTGGCGGTCGCATTGATCGAGCCCGGTGTTGCCGGTAACCGTATGACTCCCGAGCTCCTCTGGAAGTTGGGACGACTCGGTAGCGTCAGTATCGATGCCGCGGGCGATCAGGTCGCGTACGCCGTGCGGCATTATGACCTTAAAGCGAACGAGGGCACCTCGGCCATCCACATCCTGAACCTCAAGACATATAAGGACCGCGTGCTGCTTGGCGGATTGAAGAACGCCGACGCAGTGCAGTTTGTTGCCACGAGCAAGGGACTGCGCGTCTTCTTTGTTGGTGCTCCGAAAAAGGCTGCGGCGAAGGACGCCGGCGACGGCCCCAGCAAATCACAAGTCTGGTCGATTCCGGTCGCTGGGAGCAAACCACTCCAGGTGACGCGAATCAAGGAAGGGGTCGCGAATCTGAAGGTATCTCCGGACGGCGCGCAGCTGGCGTTCACCGTCCGCGTGAAAATGGATGCGACGGCCAGCGAGCTTTACAAAGATCTGCCGAAGACCAATGCACGCATCATCGATCACCTGATGTATCGGCATTGGAACGTCTGGCATGACTACGCGTACAGCCATCTGCATGTCGCCAAACTGAACGCGGACGGCGTTGCGGCCGATGCCGTCGATTTGATGAAGGGGATTCGCGCGAATTGCCCACTCGAACCGTTCGGCGGCGCCGAACAATTTAATTGGTCGCCGGACGGTCGTGAGATCGCATTCACGGCTAAAGTCGTGAACGATCCGGCCGAGTCGACCGATAGCGATGTCTATCTCGTGGATGTCGAGGGCAACCGCGCGCCACGCTGTATCACGCCGGGAATGAACGGTTATGATACCGACCCATTGTATTCGCCGAACGGTATGCACATCGCCTTCCATTCGATGCAACATGCCGGCTTCGAGTCGGATCGGAATCGGTTGATGTTGTACGATCGGGCCAGCGGCGAGATCCGTGACTTGACGAAAAAACTGGATCAAATGGTCAACCATATGATCTGGATGCCCGACTCGAAAAGCCTGGTCTTCATGTCGGAACATCGTGGAACGGACCAGTTGTTTCAGATTCGGCTGGACGACCAGGAAGCGACCCAAATCAGTCGTGGCTGGTTCAATTGGGATGTCGTCGCCGTCGCGCCGGAGGGCCGGCGCCTGCTGGTCACCAGCCAGAACATGATCCGACCCAAGGAACTTTCACTACTGAACATCGACGACGGCCAGACGGTGCGCGTAACGCATATCAACGACGTCCATTACAAGAACTTGGAAGTTCCGACAATCAAACAACGTTGGGTCCGGTCCTCGGATGGTGCCATGGTGCATTGCTGGGTGATCTACCCGCCGGATTTTGATCCGAACAAGCAATGGCCGATGCTGACATACTGCCAGGGGGGTCCGCAGGGGCAGATTGGCCAGTGGTTTTCGTATCGCTGGAACTTCCATTTAATGGCGTCCCACGGGTACGTGGTTCTCGCACCAAACCGGCGTGGCCTACCCGGTTTTGGGCAAAAATGGAACGATCAAATAAGCGGCGACTGGGGCGGACAAGCGATGCAGGACATTCTGGCAGCCACCGACGCGATGATGGTCCAACCGTATATCGACGCCCAACACATGGGCGCGATCGGCGCCAGTTTCGGAGGCTATACGGTCTATTGGCTGATGGGGCACCACCGCGATCGCTTCTGCTGTATGGTCGCACATGCGGGCGTGTTCAATCTCGAGTCGATGTATGGGGCGACCGAGGAACTGTTCTTCCCGAATTGGGACCTCGGCGGCCCGTATTGGAAAAGCCGCGAAATACAGCGCAAGTACGATCGATTTTCCCCGCACCGCTACATCGGCAACTGGCACACACCGCTGCTCGTGATTCACGGCGAAAAGGACTTCCGAGTCCCCGTGACACAGGGCATGGAAGCGTTTACCGCCGCCAAGGTGCAAGGTGTGCCGGCGCGATTCTTGTATTTTCCAACCGAGTGCCACTGGGTTCTGGAACCGCAGAACGGGGTCTTGTGGCATCGCGTGTTTTTCGAGTGGCTCGATCAATGGTGCCGCCCGCGGTAGGTGGCCCAGTCATCGCGCGGCAATAACCTAACGCGGGCTCCGCCCGCAACCCAAGAAGGATGGCAAGCTCGGGGGCGAGGAGGGGGGCGTGTGCGAGGGACGCGTGGGGGCTTCC